>JBCCCJ010000839.1:0-3643 GCA_039033615.1 Bacteroidota bacterium | reverse complement strand
CAAATTTCGAATTTTTAATTATTTCAAATGATCGGTTATTGTCGCTATAATTTTTGAATGCGGCATATATGAGAATTCGATGGCATGTATTGATTTGCGGCAGCTTTCTGTTATCTATTTTTGGGAGTTCTTGTCAAATGATCCAGGACCCTGGGGCGATTGTTGCTCCTGAGTGGACCCCAGAGTTTGCAGCTCCTTTGGTCAACACCCAATTCAGTTTGGGAGAAGCGATAGAGGCGATAGGGGAGGTGGAATATTTCGGGGTCAATGAAGAAGGAGTCTTCCATTTTCACTATGAAGATACCCTGCTTCGATTTTCAGCAGAAGAACTGGTCGATTTGCCTGATGCCAGCTTCCTGATGTTCCAACCGAGCCTGGAGGTTCCTTTTCCGGTCAATGGGCTGGAAGAACTGGTGCTGAAAGAAGGGTGGTTGGTGTATGAATTCAGTCAGGAAGAAGCCCCCGGTGTGGCTCTCCAACTCACTTCTACCAGTGCGTCGCAAGCGGGTGCGGGTTTTCAGGTCAATCAAACCTATCTGGGAACCGAGGTTCAGCGGGATTCTGTGAAGCTGAGCGGCACCACGTTTTCCTTCACCGATGGGACCATTCAATTTTCTTATCAAGCCCTGCGAACCGACAATCAGCAATCGGTAGAACTGCCCAACCTGACCATTTCTCTGAAGGGACTGGAATTCTCCTATGCAGAAGGATTTTTTACCAATCTCAAGCTGAACCTAGGAGCAGATCAACTGGATCTAGATCTGGATTTTGGGAGTCGATTGGAGGGGGGGGAAATCGAATTTGCGGATCCCTCTGTTGGGTTGATTGTCCACAACTCTATGGGCATTCCTGCCGCCGTACACATCCACGAGTTGGCGGTACTCAATGCCGAACAAGAAACCATTTCCTTGTTGAAAGGGGACGAGTTAGCGACGAACTTTTTGCCCTATCCCAGCCTCGCCGAGCAAGGCCAGGTCAAAAGTGAGTCCTATTGGCTCAATGTCAACAACTCCAACCTGGTTGTGGCCCTACATGCTCAACCGGAGCAGGTCAATTGGGATTTTGACCTGGAAATTCACCCTCCCCAGGATCCGAACAAATACGGATTCCTCACCAATAGCAGTGAGATTCAGTTTGGCTTGGCCATCGACCTACCGATTCACGGACAGGCGAGCTCCTTCTTCATGACTGATACCTTTGAGACGGAAATTCCAGAGCTCCCTCAAATTGGAAAAGCGGCCATCCAGCTGATCATCGAAAACGAAATTCCCTTGGAGGCGCAAATGCAGGCCTACTTTCTTGATGCGGACTTAGTGGTCATTGATTCTCTGTTCAACGCTGCCGCCTACTTGCTGCCTCCACCCCCCATCAACGCTTTGGGAGAGGTCGCAGGCCCAACCAAAGAAAGCCTCACCATAGCATTGGACCAGGACAAGCTCGCTCGCATTGCCCGTACCCGATTCATTGCCATAGACAGTCGAGTGGCGACCGCCTGGGAAGGTCGACAGGCCGTTAAATTTCAACCGACCAATCAACTCACCATCAAAATGGGGGTCATCGCCTCCCCAAGTTTATGAGCACATACCGATCCCTTTTTCCCTTACTTTATGGGTTGCTTTGGCTACCCTCCCATCTGTTCGGACAGCAGGAGTTGAGCCTGGCTTTTCTGCCTGGCCAAATTCAGGCCCAACAAATTCACCCTGCTGCTATGCAGGATCAAAAAATCCAAATTGGCTTGCCCTCCTTTTACTTCAATGGGCTCCACAATGGGTTTCGGGTCAAGGACATGATTCAGCCTGTGGCTGGGACTGATTCCTTTCGGATTGATCCCGCCGCGGCCATCGCCAAGATGCGAGACATGAGCGAAATTCGCTTGAATGGACAGGTCGATTTGTTGAGTGTTGGCATCAACCACATGGGGATACAGGCCTCTGTGTTTGCCACCACTCGCTATCAAGCTTATCTGGGCTATCCGAAAACGCTATTTGAACTCGCTTGGAATGGCAATGGGGCCTATCTGGGCGAAACGCTGGACATTGCGCCGGATTTCTCAGGACGAGCTTGGCATGAAATCGGAGCGGGGGTGAGTCTCCCCATTGGCAAGCGTTGGCGAATCGGAGGGAGAGCGAAATATTTGGTAGGTCTGGCCGATATATCTGTTGCCGAACGCCTCCTGACCCTGACTACCCACGAAGGACATTATGCCATGAATGTGGAAGCAGATTATCGACTCCGAACCAGCATCCTGAACTTTGGCAACATCGAAGCACCGGAATTCAGCCTGGAACCTCAAGCCTTTACTGGAAACCACGGGTTGGGTCTGGATTTCGGAGCGCAGTTCCAATTGAATGAGAAGTGGACCTTCCTCGCCAGTGTCCGCGACTTGGGGTATATCCGCTGGAAAGATCAAGCCAAAGGCTATCAAGTCAAAGGTAGCATCTACTTCGACGGCCTAGACGTTTTTCAATTGTATCGCGACGATTCCTTGAGTGTAGAGCCCTTACTGGATAGTTTGGTTGGGGGAATTGAGCTGACGGAGTCTGACAGCAGCTATACCACCACTTTGCCTGCTCAGACCAATATCAATGTGCGATACGAAGCCTTGCCCTGGTTGTCTCTCGGTGGTATGATTCAAACTGAAACCTTTCAGAATCGGACCCGCCCCACCGTTGCCCTGAGTGCCACCGCAAGAGTCAAAAATGCCCTGCGCGTGGGGATCAGCTATTCGATGCGGCAGCGGCGATTCGACAACCTCGGCCTATACGGCAGTTTGAAACTAGGGCCAGTGGTTACCTTTCTGGCTAGCGACAATCTTCTCGCTTTTGCCTTGCCACAAGGTGCCCAACAAACCAACATTCGGATGGGCATGAATATCGTCTTCGGGAAAACTAAGCCACCAAAGGCGTGGAGATAGGACGCTGGTGTAGCGTGGTCTTCCAGGCCGCGCAGATGACTGGGGGAACAGAGAGCAAGGATCAGGGTTCGGAAAACCGTTCTCATGCGAGTTCACATGAGCGTCTCTGACAACGAAGTGCTTTGACAGCAACGCGATTTGTCATCTGTCTTCTCTCAAGATATTTGTCCTTCCGGGGTGCCCGTCCAATTGTGGGCGGGCATTTTTTGGGTTAGGTTGGGGAAACTGGTTGGGGAGGGAACTAGGAAAATAAGGCAATTGGTAAATGAATAAAATGCCTCGATAATCAAGTCTTGCTTCGTCCGCGTCAGGTGAATTGGAAAACAGTCGTAGACGGCTTCTTTCGCTACGTGGAATTTAGGAAGCTGTGTGGCGTGTAAGGGGAATGGGGTAGGGGGGAAGGAGTAAACTGATCATCACCAGACGGTTCCCATTTTTTCTGTATAGAACTCACATGAATCAAGCCATCAGCCAATGAAGAGAAGACAGACGACAGAACTCTTTCGCTGTCAGATGGGGGTACGTCAGATGTACCTAACAGAGAACCTCCCAGTAGATGGCAGTCGCGATGCGCCTGCTTTTTTCAGTAGGCCATATGTTTCTACCGAACTGCGAATCGCTATCGCGCTTCGATTATTTGGGTGCATCCTATTTCCAGAAACATGCAGCCCGGTAGGGATGCTCCCCTCGGTAGCAAAGGCGCTAGATGCTTTTCATCAGTAGGCGCAT
>JBCCCJ010000838.1:0-3645 GCA_039033615.1 Bacteroidota bacterium | reverse complement strand
GGAAAGGGTTGGGTGCGGCAGCTATCCACCAAAGGAATCAAATACTCAGAGCCTTCTTCCAGGCAGTAGGCTGGAGGAGGGGGAATCACCTCCTCTAGCCGAGTCTCCTTACACGACTGAAAAGCGCCTAAAACAAGCAAGGTCGATACGAAAATGAACAATCGGTTCATGATGGCTATTGTTTGATGAATTTGACAGAAGAAGCTTGCGCACCTGCTTGCAGGCGCAGGACGTACAAGCCCGCAGGCAATGAGGCCGTGGGAATGACTTGTTGGTGGACGCCCGCAGCCATGTGCATGGATGGCCGACGCCACACGCATCGCCCTGATGCATCCAATAGTTGCATCCTGACCGGCTGGGAGCTAGCTAGCTCGTAGGTCAGAGAGGTCTGGTCAGAGCTGGGATTGGGAAACAAATGGAGGGGAAGCGCCTTTGGCGAAGAGGTCTCTTCCAGGCTGGTGGGAAAGCCCTCAGGATTGTAGGCCAGCAGAGAAAACGCGACGCTGGCACTGGTATCAGCTCCATACGGAATGACCACCGACTCGCTGGGGCTGAGAAACACTTCATAATAATACCCAGAAACAGTCGCACTGTTAGCCGTCGGAGGACCGAAGAACGACGCCCGATCTACCGGAACCACATATTGACTAGTACCTCCTACCAGCGTTCCATTAGGCCCCCAAAGTCGCGAACCGCTATTGCGGATCCAATAAGGTGGCTTATTAGGAGGAAGCGTCGCCAGGCTAGCTGAAGGCCCCAAATCATACGAAAAAGTAGCCACGTGCTGGTAGGGAATCGCCTGATAGATGCCCGCCTCGATGGTATCGTAATCTGCCGTGAGCCTGATGGTGATGGTTGAGGGAGCTACCTGGATGCCCCCGCCCGTCAGCACCGTGTCAAAATGCATCACCCGATACTCGGGCTGCTCGATCAGTTTAATCGAAGCATAAGCATCCAGCATGCCCCATCCGGTGGAGTCCATGGTGCTTTTGGGCACGGCTCCATACTGCAACAGATGCTCGACATCTTCGGGCGCTAGCGGCACATCTGAATAACTCATCAACAAGGCTGCTGCCCCGACTACGTGGGGCGCAGATGCAGAAGTGCCATTGAAGTCACTGTAACCGCCTTGGTCGTTGGTAGTTTCGAGGTAGGTACTGATACCCGGAGCGATCAGGTCAACCGATTTGCTGTAATAAGAAGAGAAAGGGTCAGGATTCCCTGGATTTTGCCATCTCGCAAAATTTCCTCTTTCATCACTCGCCCCTACGCTCAGATTCCAATCATCAAAATAAAAAGAAGGCTCCTGAATGGAATCTATGGTAAAGGTCGCTGGGAGGGAGCTGGCCGCCGTCGGGTCAGCTTGAAAGGCATTACCCCGGCTCACCACGGAGGTTACCTCCGCCCGAAAAGCTGTCTGCCATACCTCCCGAAAGAGATCCACGTTGGGCTGGCTCACCTGAATATCGTCCAAATAAAAGCCGTAGCCGTGATTGGCTAGCTGGAAGGCTGGGCTAGCGTTGGGGCCTGCAGTCAATCCCCAGGTGAACGCATCTACCAGGTCTGCGATATTGGCAGAGGTGCCGCCCACACCGTCTGGGAAAAAGGTCTGGAGATTGACCAAATGCACCCCTTCCCCCTCTCCCTTGCCGATGTCCCCACCTGCTATCCCCGCGATGCCCGTGCCGTTGTTGCGGATGGCTGCCACGATGCCTGAGCTTTTGCTCCCGTGGCCCTGCAAGTCAGGATCACCGTATTGCAACGTGGTCTGAGAGCCATTCAAAAACCGCCTGCCCATGTCTACCACTGAACCTGCGTAGCCCGCTCCGCCCCCAAACACAAAATCAGGATGATCAGCATCCAGCCCGGTGTCAAATACCCCAACCCGGATGCTTGGCCGCCCCTTGGGCTGATCGGTTGAGTCGAGCAGACACCAAGCCTGCTCGGCGTTGATGTGCGTACGAGCGGTATCGCTATTGTCCAGGGAAAGTTGGCTACCATATAACGGATCGTTGGGCGCACAAGCATTCAAATGAAGGGAATAATTGGGATGGGCATAGCGTAGGTAGCGCAGTGGCAAAGTGGAAAGGCTGTCGGCCACCTCGTGTTCATCCATCCAACTGCGCGCCGCCACCGCAGGTAGATGCAGCAGCAGGGCGCTCCACAGCTTGGGCAACTCGACCGTCTTGCCCAGCACCGAAGTCATGGTCTCGTCCTGGGTATCCAACGAATGGAAAATCCGGCTCAAGGTCCAGGAACCCAATTGCCCGTTGGCTTGCAGCTTGCTGTCCATCAGGGAAATGAGCGCGGGATCGGTGATGATCTCATCCACCCGCCCGAAGTTCAGTTCCCGATTGTCCACAAAGGCCGGAGCGACCACGCTGGGATCAAAGCGAATCAGCACTTCGTTGGCCACATGACTGGCCTTGCCCGTCGGTCCCAATACCACTTGCGGAGTCAAGGGCATGACCTCGTATTTGAGGGTAAGGTATTGCCCACTTCCGACACTTTGGCTTTTGCCTGTCACGTAAACCACACCGAATAAGTCGGCCCGTAAATCAGCCGGAATGTCCTCCCGAGCGGGATCATCATAAAACGTCTCCCACAGCAACTGCCCTTCGGTATCGTACAAAAGTGTCATCAGGTAGCTGCCGCCGCCTGCCTGTGCCACGTCCCCGCTAACATATACCCGACCTTCTGGGTCTAAACTCAGATACACCGCACGCGCCGAATCGCTCGGATCCTCTCCTCCTCGGAACTGTTGCCAAAGCAGGTTGCCTGCCTCATCGTATTTGAGCAGTTGGAAGGCCATACCTGCCTCGGTTTGCCGATAACCGCAAACATAGATATCGCCATTGGCATCTATCGCCACATCCCTGCCCCCATCCAAAGGGCTGGCATCGTAGGTTTGCACCCACTCGATGTTCAGGGCGGTGTCGAGCTTGATGGTTTGAATGTCCGTTCCACTTGATCCCGTCGCCGTTCCGGTGATCAAAAAATGATCCTGCCCGTCTTGCGTCAGGGCGATGGGTTCGGTAAAGCTACTGGCTCCGCTGGCTTGGCGCGCCACCGAAAGCGCCGCGCCTGTGCTCAGGCTGTAGCGCAGCGTGGCCACGTCCCAATCGGTGGCATTGGCCGCACTAGCTCCACTTACAATCACTTGCTGGTGGACCTCATCCAACAAAATGCCCGCTGCCGCATCGGGCAGTTGGGCATAGTCGTAGCGCGTGATCCATTGTTGAACACCACTGCTGCTGTACTTCACCGTGGCAAAATCTTGTTGGCTGCTGTCGCCTTGACTTACCCCCGTCAGGTAGATGTTTCCGCTGCTCTCCACAGCAATCCCAGTCGGAATGTCGTCTCCTTGCCCCGAACCCTCATAGCGGACGCTCCAGAGAGTGTTGCCGTTACCGTCTAGTTTGATCAAGGCATAGTCGAAATCCAGCGTTCCATTTTGGCTCGCTCCCGCCACTAGGATGTTTCCGCTGCCATCCACGGCCATGACCGTTGCAAAGTCTGTCAGATCGCTGTAGTCGTACTGCTCTTCCCAGAGGATTTGCCCCTCAGGATCAAATTTGGTAATCAGGAAATTTTCCGCCTCAGTGCTCGTGATGGTGTTGCCCGCCACTACGAGGTTGTCGTTAG
>JBCCCJ010000837.1:0-3652 GCA_039033615.1 Bacteroidota bacterium | reverse complement strand
GCCCAACTCTCTTTTCCTCCCCGACCTCGGACTTCGCAGCCAACCCGCTTTTGTGGTGATTACTGCGCTTTGAAGCAATGATTTGGACTTTTGTCCAGTGGTGTGGGATATTCCCTTGTCAATAAACAAGAGCAGCCCGGAGGGATGAACGCCTATGCGCCTGCTTGTTTTCTAGGAGGCACTTGCTTCTACCAAACTGCGAATCGCTACGCGTTTCGGTTTTTTGAGTGTTGGTTCGGCAAGCTCACCACAGGTTTTCTTGTCAATAGCCAATTGCAGCCCGGAGGGATGCACACCTTGGTAGCAAATCAAAGGTGAGAAGATTTCTAGCAGGCGCATAGCGACTGCCATCTATTCCAACCACATCAATAGATTCATGACAGTTGACAAATGCCCAATCTCCCCTCAATACCAGAAAATCCCTAACTTAGCTCCCCACTTCAGGACTCGTTTTTTCGGCTCTCTCACATCATTTCCCCATGTTTCTATCTTCTCGTATCTCCCTACTCTTCCTGAGTGTTTGCTTGATCTCCCTGCCTCTCTCCGCCCAAAACGCCCTCTCTGACTCCGTAGCGGTCATGTATCAACGCTACTTTCAGTTGGAAGCTCGTCATATAGCGCTCCAGGATTCCCTCATGCGGGTCAGTGGTCAAGTGAATCAGGTTTCCCTCCAATCCCAGGCCCTGCCTAGCCTAGAAGACTCCGTTCGAGCAGCGAATTCTCGCTATCGTCAGGTCAATCAGCAGGTTCAAAGCCTCAACAACACCCTCAGCGGCTCGCTCCAACAGGTCAATCGGTTGACCCAAAATGATCTTCTCTCCAAGGAATCCCGCTTGCAAAATCGCAAGTTGCAGATCATTCAGACCGCCAAATTCCTCAAAGCAGCCAACAATAGCTACGATGCGATTGCCGCAGCATTGGCTACTTCGGACTACCTCAACGACGTCGGTAGCCTCAACAGTCCCACCAATACGGACCTTGGTTTTTCCCTGAAAGACGACATCGGGGAATTGCTGGATCAGCAGATCATCAAGAATAACGGCAAATTCAACGGCAAGGACCCCAGCAAATTCAAGGCGATCGTCGATGCCTTGATCGAAAGCCCCATCACCACAGCGGTAACTTCTGCGGTGCCGGCCTTGAGTTCGATTCGAGCGGTGGTGGATTTGGTGTCCAGCGTGATCGTGCGGGAGAAGGACGTGAGCGTGGATGATTTTCAGGCGTTCAAACAGTCGCTGAGCAAATACCTCAACCACTACGAAGAATTGGCCCAGGCCAGCTATGACTTCAATGGAAACTTGGATAATTTGAAAATCAAGACCGAAGCCCTTCGGACGGTCATGCAAGGCTTTGCGGTAGAGCGGGTCAATGCGCTGGTGCCTCAAGCCATTCCTCCTGACCAAGACGATTATCCCATCAATGACATCATCTTCATTCACTATCAATGGGATCAGTTGGAGCCGAAAATCAATGACATCATCGCTGGCTATACCAGCAGTCGGGGTCAGGTGAATTACGAACAGGCGCTCAGCGATCCGCGCATGGAATATCCGCTCTACGTCATCACCCAGGCGCAATTCATTTCTCAAGAATTGGAATCCATCACCAACGAATACGTCTCCGCCTATCAACTCTATCACGATCGTCTGCTACAGATTTTGGCTCGCAGCAAATCGCTCAGCAAGGATACCGCCAAGGTGGATGCCAAACGCAAAGAGTTGGACGAAAAGCTGAGTCTGCTGATCCAGACCTTCCGCAACAACGTCAAAATCCGCGAAGTAAATCAAGCCATGCTCCAAATTCCTGCCTATTGATGATGCGGGAGACGGGAGACGAGAGACGAGAGAAAATCAACTTAACACATTGATTTTCAAAAAATCCCCCCCAATCACAAACACCCCAACACCCCAACACCCCAATTCACCAACTACCTACTTCCTACTTCCACTGCTACTCCCAACTCTACCTACTACCTACTTCTCCTATGGCCGCACCTAGCCCTACCAACACCAATCTTTCGCAGGATGGCCCTGCGAAAACCCAGACTTCCGCGCTGGTGGTGATCACGACCCTCTTTTTTACCTGGGGGTTCATCACCTGCATGAATGATATTTTGATTCCCTATTTGAAAGAGGTCTTTGATCTGGGGTATTTCCAGGCCATGCTGATCCAGTTTGCCTTTTTCGGGGCCTACTTCATCGGTTCGCTGGTCTATTTCCTGATTTCGATTCGTCAAGGAGACCCCATTTCCCGCATTGGCTACAAAAACGGCATTCTGATCGGTTTAGGGATTTCGGCCGTCGGGTGTGCCCTCTTTTACCCAGCAGCCGAGTTTTTGATTTACGGATTCTTTCTCGGAGCCTTGTTCATCCTCGGGCTGGGATTCACCATGCTTCAAATCGCGGCCAATCCCTATGTCGCGCGCTTGGGACCAGCAGAAACCGCCTCTAGCAGGCTCAATTTAGCGCAGGCATTCAACGCTTTTGGGACCACCATCGCCCCGGTCATCGGCGGTTATGTCGTCTTCACCTTTTTTGCAAAAGAAGGCGTAGGTGGGGCAGATGCGGTAAAGATTCCCTACCTCATTTTGGCAGCCTTTTTTGTCTTGCTGGCCTTCTGGATCAGTCGGGTGGACCTCCCTTCCATCGGGGAAAGTGGCAGCATAGAAAAGGATGCCGGAGCCTTGCGCTATCCCTATTTGGTGCTGGGAGGTGTCGCCATTTTCTGCTACGTGGGTGGGGAAGTAACCATTGGCAGCATCATTGTGAATTTCTTCGAAGAATTGATGGGGATGCAGGAAGCGGAAGCCAGTACCTACCTCTCCTTTTATTGGGGCGGGGCCATGATCGGTCGTTTCCTGGGAGCCATTTCTTTGAGTGGCATGCAAAACAAAGTTCGTCAATACGGGCTGATGGCCTTGGCGGCAGTTTTGACCTTTGGCTTGCTGCTCTTCATCGGCAATCGCACCAATGGCATCACCTTCGCAGAAGCAAGCCCCTTCCTGATTTTCATCGCGCTGAATTTTGGGGCCTTCTTATTGGGAGCCGGGAAACCCGCTCGTACCCTCGCAGTCTTCGCGAGTGCGGCCTTTGTGCTGCTCCTGGTGGTCATTTTCTCCGGTGGCAACATTGCCTTCTGGTCCGTACTCGGTATAGGCCTCTTCAATTCCATCATGTGGTCCAACATCTTCACCCTCGCCATTGATGACCTGGGAAAATATACTTCTCAGGGTTCTTCGATCCTGGTGATGATGATTTTGGGAGGTGCCTTGATTCCGCCCATCCAGGGCTTGATCGCAGACGCAAGCAGCGTTCAACCTTCTTTTGCTGTGGCTTTGATTTGCTATGCCTACCTCTGTTTTTACGGACTCAAGGGCTATCAAATCGGAAAAACATCCACCGAATGACAAATCTCCTTGGGACATTCGGGCTTCCTTATATCTTTGTGATACGAACGAGCATCAAACCTTATCATACATGACATCCATTGCCGTCGGGATCGACATCGGAGGAACCAACACCAAATATGGAGTGGTTACCGAAACGGGAAAAGTCCTTGCTAAGCATTCCATTCCTACTCGCACGCATGAAACGATCGAAGGATATGTAGCTGCGGTTTCTGAGGTGGTCCAAACCATGATTGCCAACCTTGG
>JBCCCJ010000836.1:0-3653 GCA_039033615.1 Bacteroidota bacterium | reverse complement strand
TTTGGGGTTTGGGGTTTGGGCCACTTCCCCGGATGCAATGCGCTCCAGGATTTCGGTGCGTTGCTTTTTTCGCTGTCCCCCAACCAGTAGCGCAGTGGTCATGCCCACTTTCTCGGCCATTTTGGTCAGCTTCTGAAAGTGCTGATCCGCCAAAATCGCCGTCGGGGCCATGAGCGCAGTCTGAAAACCGTTGTCTTTGGCGATCAAGGTGGTCATAAAAGCGACCATGGTTTTGCCGCTGCCCACATCGCCCTGGATGAGGCGATTCATCTGAACGGGTCGTCCCAAATCTTTGCGAATTTCCTTCAGCACCCGCTTCTGCGCACCTGTCAATTCAAAGGGCATGTGCTGTTCAAAGAACTCCAGAAAGTGCTGACCGACCTTCTTGAAGGGAGCAGCCTGCTGGGTAACGCGGCTCTTTTGGCGGCGGCGGGCGAGCATCAATTGGAAGAAGAAAAACTCTTCAAAAATCAGGCGCTTCCGCGCTGCCTCCAGGTCTTGAAAACTCTCTGGAAAATGCAGGTTCCGCAAGGCAATGGCTCTCGGCACCAATTGGCAGGCTTGCATCAGGCGCGGACTGAGGGTTTCTTCGATCTGGTTCCCAACGACCTCAAACAATTGCGCCATCAGGTTGCGGAAACCCCGGGAATCCAACCCAAAGCGGCTGAGTTTTTCCGTCGAAGGATAGAAAGGCACAATCTGCATGGTATGCCTCGCGCCCCCTTCTCCACTGAGCACATCCATTTCGGGATGGGTGATTTGCCACTGCCCGTTGTAGCGATTGGGTCGCCCGAATACCGCCATTTCCTGGCCTACCTGAAGCGTCTTGTGAATCCATTTCACCCCTTGGAACCAAGTCAATTCCATCACCCCCGTTCCGTCGGAGAAGTTCGCGCTCAGGATGCGACGGCCTTTGCGGCTGTCATTGAGCTTGACGTGAGTGATTCGACCTACCAGAGTAATCGACTGACTGTCTGGCTGAATCTCGCGAATCTTACTCACCTGACTCCGGTCCACGTATTTGCGCGGATAATAGAGGAGCAAATCCGCAAAAGTCTGCAAGCGCACTTCATCCCGAAGGATCTCGGCTCGTTTGGGACCGACCTTCTTCAAATACATCAATTCCGTCTGCCAGGGGGAATGCATAGCCAAAATTAGCCTTCCGGGGGGAGCTTTGCAACGGGTCGGGCTGGGATACCAACGTAGGTTTCATGCCCTGGCAAAGATTTCGTCACCACGGCTCCCGCGCCGATGATGCTATTGGGGCCGAGGCGTAGGCCAGGTAGGATCACCGCTCCGCTACCGACTTCACTTCCCGTACCGATTCGGACACCTCCACTGACATGGACGCCCGGAGAGAGCACCACAAAATCTTCGATCACCGCATCATGCCCGATGGTGCAGTGCAGATTGATCAAGGCTCCGATCCCAATTTCAATGTCGGTGGTGCAGGTACATCCAGCGGTGAGGATGCTACCCGGCCCTAGCGACACCCGTGAACTGATTCGCGCAGCAGGGTCTATCAGGCTCGGGAACAAAAACCCAACCGAATGGTACAATTCCCACAATTTTCTCCGCAGGGCAGTGTTTCCCATTCCCAACACCAGTTCTACGTCCCTCGACAAATGCTCCACCGCCCACGCATCGTTTCCCAATATTGGATCGGCGTATCCGGAGGGGGGGTCAGATTCTGAAGAAATCCAGCCTACAACTTCCCACTTTTTCAGGTCAGTTGCCCGATTCATGGAGTCGATCATCGCCCATACTTCCCGGGCAAAGCCTCCACTTCCCAAAATGACCACTTGTTTCCTCATAGGTATTCCAGCAAAGAGAAGAAATATTCAAAAAGCAAAAAGACGCGCAAAATAGACTTTGAAATTCCCTCTTTCATCCCATAAATTGCGAAACCGTAAACTTAGGATCAAATATGCCACAAAACACCATGTTTATCATCAGGGATCTACTCCCCAGGATGCTGGTGTGCTGCCTGATCCTCCAATTGTTTACGGCCGCCTGTACCAATTCACCTCCTTCTGAGCCAGATACCGTGTACGCGGAAATCCCGCCTGAAGCAGCTGATGGCATTCCCCTCGAAAAATCTGCGATCTGTGTGTGGCCTTACGTAGGTCTCCGCGCCGAACCCGGAAGAAAGCGGGATACCAAAAAGGGCGAAACGAACTACCTGGAAACCATTGTCTTCGGCGAAAAGGTAGAATTGCTCGACAGTGTAGTGGAAGTGGCTTCGGAAAAACGCTTTTACATGCTGGTCAGATTGAGAGACGAGCAGATCGGCTGGGTTCACGATTACCTATTTGAGAAAAACAGCCGATTGGCGGTGCTGACTGGCGAAGCGGAAATCTATCGTCGACCAGACATGATGACCCTGAGAGACGAAATCTTTGTGCCGGGAGAAATCATCGCCGTCATCGAGGATAGTGTCACCGCGAAGTTTCAGGATTGGTTGTTCGTTTCGGGCAAAGAGAAAGACAAAAAGGGCTGGATTCCTCGTAAGAGTGGGTTGACCTTTCAGCAGGCAGATGTGAATCTCGCCCTTCGCTTAGAAAAAGCCATTCAAGAATTCAATCCAGCGACCAATCAACGCTTTGGCCCACAGGACCGACTCGAAAAGCTCCAGGTCATCCAGGCGGATTCTGTTTTCCAAACTTCCCCCCTTTGGTCTCTGGTAGAAGAGGAAATCAATGCGCTGGTCAACTCCGGCAAAATCTCTCTTCCCCAAAAAGAGCAGCAGCAATTGTTCATTGTGGATAACGCTGCCAGTCTGTATGCCGAGCCCAATTCTCAAGCAGACGTTCTGACTGTGGACCTTACAGCTGGAAGCTTGGTCTCGCTGATTCAAACGGGTCCATCGGCTTCTTTTCAAGGCCATACGGATGTTTGGTACCAAGTGAACTGGCAAGGTCAAGAAGGCTGGGTCTTTGGCTACTACACCTCCCTGCGCAAGCTGGATTGAGGGGGATTCTGGTTCGCTCCTTTGCTGCATTCTGCGTATGTTTGTGCTTTGATTCAACCAACCTCCGAAGCAAAGGACAACAATGAAGCATCATCTCATTTCAGGCGGCTGTGGATTCGTGGGCCGCAACATGGCCAAGCATTTGTATCGTACCACTCAGGACCTCATCATCATCGTGGATGATCTTTCTGTAGGTTTGCCTCCCAGCAAATGGATTGGGGTAGAAGACGTATTTGGTACCAATCAGGCCAGCAAAGTTGAGGGCGACATAGAATATTGGGGCAAAGATGAGCGAGTTGTGTTTTGGAAAGGTGATTTCCGTCACTTCCTCCGCAACATGATGGAGCAGGACAGTTGGTTGCGGGAGACCTTTGGATTTACCCAATTCAATGACGTCTTTCATTACGCCGCCATTGTAGGAGGACGCGCCAAAATTGATGGCGACCCCATGATGGTGGCCCTGGATTTGGCCATTGATGCAGAATTGTTTTACTGGGCGGTGCGCCACAAGCCTGATCGTTTGATGTACCCCAGTTCTAGTGCAGCATATCCAGTCAACCTGCAAGCAGAAGGCGGATTTGTGGCGTTGAAAGAAGCCGACATCGACTTCGCTGGTGGCAACCTCGGCAAAACCGATAAGACCTATGGGAGGTCTCAGCTGACTGGTGAGAATCTGGCCAGG
>JBCCCJ010000835.1:0-3657 GCA_039033615.1 Bacteroidota bacterium | reverse complement strand
AGTTGAAATTGGGACAAGGCTTTCAGCAGATGCGCTCCTGTAATTGCCTCGGCTTCCGAGTCATATTCACCCGGAAAAGCGGCGGCAAAGCGCGCGGGATATTGCTCATGTGCCTGCAGTTTGACGATCACATTGGCGAGGCTCTCCCCCATTTCTTGCGGATGACTGATGGGGGCGAGGGCCTGCATATCCAAATGATGCACCGCTCCGTCCCACATGAAACTGGTTTTCCAGGCCAGATTGAAGAGCGGAAGCGCGTTACGGGTGCCGATCTGATCGTCGATGCCATGACTCAAGTCGTGATCGGTATGCGCAAAGGCATGAAAAGAGGAATGGCAAGCAGCACAGGAAATACTGCCATCTCGCGACAAGAGGGGTTCATAAAAGAGATAGCGCCCTAATGCGACGGTTTCTTCCCGCAAAGGATTCTGTAAAAAATCATACATCGGTTCCGGAAAGTGATCAGGATAAGCGATGCTTCCCGGAAAGTGCATCCACCCCAGCAAGGTCAACATGCCACAAGAAGTCAGCAAAAATTTCATGGCTGAATGGAAAATGCGTGAGACAATTCATCGGCCAATTCCATCGCAGCGTCGCCAGGACTCATGACCTGATAGGTGGTTGCCAAGTCGATGGCTTGTAGAAATTGATCCAGGGCCAGCACGAGCCTTCCCCGGCCCTTGGCAGGCAGGGATACTTCTATCTCTCGCGAAGCAGGAAATGGGGCTTGATACCCTCCCAGGTGAAACTGAAAGCGGTTTTTTCGGGCAGGGCAAGCAGGAGATTCGCCTTCGACTTTGGCGTGAATGTATCCGCTCTGCCAGGTCCAATACATGCCGTGCATGGGATCGAGATCTCCTCCATACACCCCGGAAGCACTGGTCAGGCTATCTACGCCCAGGGTAAAACGAAGTCTGTCAGCTTCCTCGGGCCATCCCCCAGCAAGTGGGATGAACAAACTTTCCGCCACCTCCACATCCAGCAGATGGTAAGAGTGATCGCGCTTGCTCAGGATCTCTTCCCCTTTCCAAAAGGTGAATTGCCCCACATACCATTTCACTGCGTGAAATGTGATCGGGGCCACTTCCTTCGTGCTTGAATAGGCCGAATCCAACACCAGTACCTGCCCCTCCCAACTCACCACCACAGGCAAGCGATCCTCACTCGTTTGAGCCAGCAGCCCAATGGCTTGGAGAAGGATGATGGCAAATAATCCTGGTTTCATTCGGGTAGTTGTTGGTCAATCAAGCAGACAAGTAGGCCCTGCTTTGTTCGCTTAGATGCCACCTTTCCCGAATACTTGCGGACGCGCATAAAAAAATCTCCGCTACCCAAACAGTAGCGGAGACATCTATGAAAAAGTGATCTATCAGCTTTCCTTCACCGGCTGGCGAATCGGCAAGCGAATGATCACCTCTGTACCCTGTCCATCAATGCTTTCGATTTCGATCCTGCCGTGATGTTGCTCGATGATGCCATGACTGATCGCCAGTCCCAAGCCCGTTCCTTCGCCCACATCTTTGGTGGTGAAGAAGGGTTCAAAGATGCGATTTCGCACCTCTTCAGGAATTCCTTTTCCCGTATCTCTCACCCGAATTTCGACTTCATCTGGATATGGAAAGGTAATCACGTGCAACAGTCCCCCATCCGGCATGGCTTGAATGGCGTTGGTGAGGATGTTCATGAACACCTGATTGATTTTGCCGGGGAAGCCTTCTATTTCTGGCACCTTGGCATAATCCCGCAAGATCTCCACCTGTCCCAATTGGGGCTTCAGCAGCGCCAGCGTTGAATCTAACCCTTGATGCAAATCGAAACTGCGCCATTCTTCCGCATCCAAACGAGCGAAGGTGCGCAATCCCTTCACGATCTCGGCAGTTCGACCAGCACCTTCGTCTATGCCCTCGATCAGATCTACGATCTCCTCGGTGACGTAATTGATTTCTAGCTCTTCTTTGAGCTGATCTACCTGATGAAAAGCCGCATGGCTGGTAAATTGGCGCGCAGCCTGCTCATAGGCGTTGAGAATGGTCAAGAGGTCCTGCACATCCTGTTTCAGCGGATTGATATTGCCGGAGATAAAATTGACCGGATTGTTGATTTCGTGGGCGATGCCTGCGGTCAATTGGCCGAGAGACGCCATTTTCTCGGCGGAGACCAATTGGCCCTGGGTGGCTTTGAGCTGTTGGTGGGCGTCATCCAGCGCATCGAATGCCTGGGCCGTCTCTTTGTGGGCGTTTCGTTTGGTGATGAACAAATAGGTCGAAAGGCCAGCGATAAACAAGATCAAACTGAGCGAAAGCAACAGCCAATTGCGTTGGCTTTGGTTGCGCTTCATTTGCGCAGTTTGCAACTCCTGCGTGAGGCGCAACTGCTCCAGTTCTCTTAGGTTGCTGACCAGCAACATAGAATCCTGCCGGCGGGCAGTTTCCATTTCGTGCAGCATTTGCTGATAGGCTGCATACTGCTTGATTTTGTTATAGGACTCGATATAATCTCCCTTCCGAGCCGATTGCTCCGCAGTGGCGAGGAATTGTTCACCCGTTTCCTGCAGCTCTTGTTCTTGCTGACTTTCCAAGACCAAGGCTTCCGCTTCTTCTGCAATGTCCCGCAATTCCTCCACGGACTCCGTCAGGGGCTTCTCAGGCTTACTCGCCGCGATCAAGGTCCGCTCTTCCGGTGGAGCACCAACGAAAGCGTCGATCATCGCCTGGTATTCTCCCTGTTTCGCCACATTGCCCGTTTCCCCATAGAGCAGAATGAGCTTTTCATACACAAACTGAATCTGAGTGGTGTCCTGGCTGGATTCGTAGTAAGGAACCAAGTCTTCGTAATGCTGAATGGCCTTGGGATAATTGCCATTAGCTTCCGCGTTTTTGGCCAGATTGATCAGCGTAGAAGAGACAATGCCTCGGGTTTTGTTGCGGACTTTTTCATCTACCGAACCCGATTCTACCCATTCGTCTAATTGGTCGAGGGCGTTCTTGGTCCAATTGGTGACCTTGCCACCTGGATTCATCGGCCCGGAAGTTCGTTCTATTCCGGCAGCGGCTTCTCGTCCCAAGGCATCGTAATTCGCAGTCCGGGCGATGCGACTGGCTTCTTTATAGTAGCGGCGGGCTTTGCGATTGGTGGATTTTACCTCATAGGCCCGCCCCAAATAGTAATTGGCATCCGCTTTGGCTCGCAAGATATCGGGCAATCGCAAGTCTGCATTGCCCAATTCCATGTACTGACTCTCCAGCTGATTGGCCTCTGCCAACGCCAAGGATGCATAGGAAATACACTGGTCTGGGTTGGCGTCCACATAAGCCGACGCGAGTTGATTCAGGGCTTTCGTCTTCTCTAACCCTGTCCCATTCTCCGCTTGCTGCTCCCATTGTTGGAGGGTTTCCTGCGCCAGCAGAGATGGTCCTCCGATCCACATCAGGAGAACAATGATCCATCTTATGTACTGGCTGGTGTGCATACGGTCTATTTCTATCAACTTCTCAGGTGCCCATTCTCGTGCCGCTAAGGGAGACTTGAAAAATAACTTCCTCTTTTCGCGTAGATATTTCTTTCCAGATCAAGGAAGAAAAACCGAATTTGGCGGGCCAAATGAGGCTTTTTTTGACGATGAGATGGGAAGAAAGAACGAGTGAAAAGGTCCAAGTT
>JBCCCJ010000834.1:0-3661 GCA_039033615.1 Bacteroidota bacterium | reverse complement strand
GAGTTGAAGTACATCTTCTTCCAACGTAATATCAACCCGCACTTCCCCAGAAGAATTAACCAATACTTCCCGCTCTATGCGTTGGAATCCCAACAACGTAATCAGCAAGGTTTGGTTTCCACTAGGTACTGAGGATAACCTAAAAGTGCCATTTTGATCCGAAGTAGCGCCTAGGGTGGTACGGTCCACCCGTATCGTGGTTCCTGGTAGGGGAATCCCAGCCTCGTCGGTGATGGTGCCAACAATCTTACCTGTTTGGCCAGATACAGTCGCAGCAAGCAAAATCATGGCTAGGGTAAACATGAATACTTGCTTTAGGTATGAGTGAATCATAAAGGTACTAAGTTATTTTTATTTAGACTAAATATAAATAACGACTTAGATTCAGGATTGTTAACACATTTGTGAAAATCATTTTTCCCCAAAATATATTGAGCTCTGCCCCTATCTATTCATTTTTCATCCTTCCAAACCGACCTCACTTTCTGATAAACAAGAAAATCTAGGGTACCAGAATTACTGTAGCTAATTGTTGATGATTGATCTGAAGCCGGATGGCGTACCTACCGTGCGACATGAATGGTAGTTCTACAGGAATCACCTGTTCCCCTAGCCCAACCCATGCCTCTTTCGCAAACACCACTCTGCCTTGCATGTCCAGGATGTGAATGCTTGCGTCTCCGGCTGTTGCAGCATGAAATTTCAGATTAATCAAGGAGGAAGCCGGATTGGGAGAAATCAGCAAATCAGTAGATGGGCCTTCCAGACTTGTCTCCACTGAGGTAGTTCCCTCCTCGTTGAAGTACAGCTTCGCAATGAGCTCACCCTGAGAGTTTTCGCCCGTGAGGAATAGATCTTTTCTTCCATCACCGTTCATATCTTCCGTATCTATTGCTCCGAAGCGAACCCCATCAAGCGCCGTGCCTCCCAAATCGGAAAAACTCCCGTTTCCATCGTTGAGGTACACCCTAGAAATTCGCTGACCGACACTGTTCTCCCCAGAGAGTAACAAATCGGGCGCGACGTCTCCGTCGAAATCAGCTATCGCACTGGCACTTCTCCAAACCCCTTCGAAGGGGACATTGGGATCTTCCGTGAAATTTCCGAGGCCATCATTGAGGTATAATTTCGCCAGTCCCAAGCCAGAACTCTGGGTCCCGGTGAGGAACACATCGGCATGTCCATCAGCATTGACATCTGTGATCGCTACCGAACTTTCCCACACGCCAGTAAAGGGAGTTCCCAGCTGTTCCGTAAAATTGGCTCCTCCATCGTTGAGATACAGCTTGGCGATTCGGTTCAAGGCACTGTCCTGGCCAGTCAGCAACAAATCTGACAAAGTATCTCCGTTGACATCGGCTGTTGCAACCGAGCTGAAGCGCAGACCCTCAAAAGGGGTGCCTGATTTCTCCGTAAAATTCCCTACTCCATCGTTAATGTAGAGTTTGGTGATGCGTACTTGACTGCTGTCCTGTCCCGTGAGGAATATATCTGGGTAGGTATCTCCATTGAAATCCTCCAGGGTCAAGGTACCAAACCAGACGCCCACGAATGGCGTATTCGGCTGCTCGGTGAAGTTTCCCACCCCATCATTGAGGTAGAGTTTGGCGATTCTTCCAGGGACAGAAAAGCTGTTGGAACCAGTGAGGAGAAGATCGGGGAAACCATCACCGTTGAGATCCTTTACTGCCACTGAACTGCCAAGGACTCCATCAAAGGCCAGATTCATCTCTTCCATAAATTGTCCCTGACCATCGTTGAAGTACATTCGGGAAATGCCTTGGTTGGTGCTGTCTTGCCCACACAGGAAGACATCCGGATGTCCATCTCCATTCAGGTCTTCCAGAACCACAGCGCTGTATCTTACTCCGGCGAAAGGGACGGTTTGTACTTCTGAGAGGGTTTGAGCGGAGAGAGTCCCGGATAACACCCATCCAACCAGGGAGAAAACTTGCAGATATCTCATCGTTCCAAATTGAGGGATTGAGGTATCTGATGAGACTGTTGACGCAGGCTGATTGTTTTTCTATCCTCCCATCCACTTCTCAGAAGGTTGCTTTTCTCGTTTGCATAATTGGCGAATCAGGAACCAGGCGATCACTAAATTGATGATCCAGGAAAGCTAGGCGGACATGCGATACACTTCTACAAAACTCAAACCCGAAATGAATACAAGGGCTAAGAGGAAGCGTTGGGGGATGGAAGAAAAGGTCAATGGATAATTCATAGGAAACAAATAAGCTTAAGCTCAGGTAATAGGTCAAATATCTGCTGGAGAGCAAGACCTCCATCTGCTAGGACATAACTCCTTCCCAGGGAGAGTTCCATCAGTATGCTCTCCCACGTTTGCAAGGTGTGAAACATCAGAATTTCTCCTTTATGTGTGGTTGGCGGACTTTTCGCCACCCTTCCTACGTCATTTTTTTGCCATTGAACTCAGGTATCCTATCCGCTACCTTCCACTTGTACTTCTGATGTATATGCAATTGGCACCAATCATGAAACAGATTCTCCTGGCGGCTCTGATGCTATGCTCATGGGTTGACCTCCTGGCCCAATCCGATGAAAACACCTACCACTGGGTATCCCACCTCCATGGGAGAGGGCAAGAAACGGGCTATGAAATGCTTCCCCAATCCAATGGAGCTCTGCTTGTATTGGGCACTTTCAGCGATAGCATCATTTTCTTTCCAGATACGGTGGTTGTCCCTCAAGATCCATCAGCTGAGCCGCAAGACAGGTCAGTCGGCTATTTCCTGGCGAAGTATGACAGCTGTGGGAGCCTGTTGTGGCATCGCATCTGGCGAGCTACTACCTATCTGCATGAAATCATTGGGATGGAGCAAGACCAGCAAGGCCGCATATATGTTGCCATCAATGATCTTGACAGCTTGATCATAGAGGGCCAGCAGCTTACAACAAACTCAGGTAATGCGGTGATTCAACTGGATTCTACAGGCAACTTTCTGAGCTATTTTGATCCGATTGGACAGGTGCAAGGGAGTGCCAAGCCCTACTTACTAGATCTCGCTGTCTCTACGAATGGGGAAATCGCCCTCACTGGATTCATTGCCGTAAATCCGTCTTCGGGAGTAGAGCCTGGATATGTGGAGATTGGGCAAGAGCGTCTGGAAATTGCCTTTGATTCTGTAAAGGGGTATTACCAATCGCAAGCATGGCTGGGGGTATATACCTCCGAAGGGCAAGCCTCATGGGTACGGATGACGTATGCCCCGAGTGGAGCAGAGAGCCGAACTGTCGCATTTGATCCTCAGGGGCGGGTGTACTGGGCGGGGAATTTTCAGGCCGCAGCCCCGCAGTATCAAGCGGATATATATGTTGGTTCAGGTAATGACAGCCTTTCGGTTGATGTTGGGCCCAGCGGATTTTTGATGGCCTATGATCCGCAGGGAGGTACTCGGTGGCTCCAAGCCTTTGAAGTCAGCCCCATTCCCCCTGATAGCCTGGGGGAAATCCGTCTGTGGGAATTGGAGATATCTCCCAGTGGTGCTATCTACCTGGTTGGCAGACTCTCGGATCGGGTATGGGTGGATTCGATGCAGATTCCTCAAGCAGGCGTTCCTTTCCCTCCTCAAGGGCCGATATGGACCAGTATCATCAAACTTTCTCCTGCGGGAGAGGCTTTATGGAGCAGAGAGAT
>JBCCCJ010000833.1:0-3661 GCA_039033615.1 Bacteroidota bacterium | reverse complement strand
TCAGCGGCCTTTCTGGCAAGGCGTTCCCGCCTGAGGATTCGTTTGATTCGTTCTGATTCCTCCATATCAGTCCTGCTGGGTCAAAGTGAAAATCACGTGGCTGAAGTTGGGTTGGATATTTTGGCGACCAACCGTAATGTTTTCCTGGTAGTAAGCGATTGCACTTCGAATCAAACCTTCTGCCAGATCTGCCAATCCTCGCTCAGATCGGTATTCCATGATCAGGGTCTTGGGGTCAGTTTGCTCGATGTCAAATCGCGGTAATTCTGCATCGGGATATAACTTCAATACCTCGACATGGATATGGTTTTCAATTTGCCCCAAAAAATCAAAGGCGGAGCTGGCCCGTTCAAAAAAGTGGGCATATCCTCGGGTAAATGCGCCAAACAAATGTTTGCCATAGGTTTGCAAGAGGGTGGGAACGGGGGTATCTATCTGCTTGCTCAACTGGGTAAGTAAGGCCACCATTTCGGTATGGGGATAGGTGCCCACAGCGGAATAGATGCCACCGGATGGGAGGTCGGCTTGAGTTACAATTTCATCTGCAATTTCAAAGCCATAGTTATCCTCAACCATTTCCAGAAATTCGGTAAAGACGACTCCTTTCATAGGGAATGGGGGTTGTTTGAAAATGAAAATAGAAGAAAATGACTTGTGGAGTCAAATGAAGGATTTCGGAAGCACGTAATGTCTGGGAGTCAATTGTCGAAAATGGAAAGAAGAGCAGAAAGTTGGAGAAAAATATTGCGCAGCTTATTTGAAACCAGGGGCTGTGGAACAATTGAATGGGGAATCTGTTTTATCTGTCGGAAGGCAATATTGAAAGAATTGTTAGATTTGGAGAAATTTCTAAGCGATGAAAGGCCGTAGCGGATGTTGTCTCAAGCGGGTCGTTATTGGTTGGGATTTTTTCGGCCAACCGGGAATCAGAAAAATCACAAGATTAAATTATAAGAGCAAAAAAAACAAACCACTCCATTCAAAAGTCCCTGGCAAAGGGCAGCTGTCAACCTCATTTTTACGAACAACTGGTTGGTCAACCATCAACGCAAAATGTTTGAAGGGGCCTCCATCACCCTGCAACAATTCAACGTTCTTCGGATTTTAAGAGGGCAGCATCCCAACCCCATTTCTACCTCAGATATTCGGGAGCGCATGCTGGACCGGCGCTCTGATGTGTCTCGCATCGTGGACCGTTTGGTGAAGAAGGACCTAGTGGTTCGCAGGCCCTGCCAAAACGACAAGCGTTTGGTCGATGTCTTGATCAGCAAAGAAGGCTTGAGCTTACTCAATAGCCTGGATCAGCAGGAAAATGAATTTCAAAACATCATGGGCAGCCTCGACCAAAAAGAAGTCGAGCAGCTCAATGAACTGCTCGACAAATTACGTTCGAGTGTTTCCTGACAGAAGATCTTAGCTGAGTTCCATGGTCTGTTCCCGATCTGGACCCACTGAAAGGTAGGAAACGGGCGTGCCTAAGGTGCTGGCGACTTCTTGTAAATATTGCGTCAAAGCTTCAGGGAGTTCCGCCTGCGTTTTCATAGCAGTGATATCCTGCTCCCAACCTTGATATGCTTGATAGACTGGTTTCGCTCCTTCCAGATCAAACGGCACTTCGGTGCTTACCTGGCCCTCGGTGTCGTATCCGGTGCAGGCCTCGATGGAAGCCAGAAACGAGAGGACATCCGCCTTGGTCATGATGAGGTCGGTCACCCCATTGAGGTCGATGGCATATTTCAATAAAGCCAAGTCGATCCAGCCAGTACGCCGTGGACGACCCGTGGTGGCTCCGAATTCGCTCCCGGCTTGTCGGATGCTTTCCCCCAACTCGTTCTCCAGTTCGGTTGGAAACGGGCCTGCCCCCACTCGAGTACAATAGGCCTTGGTGATGCCAAAAACCCTCCGGATGGAAGAGGGAGGGATGCCTAAACCGGTACATGCGCCAGCCGTGGTGGTATTGGAACTGGTAACAAAAGGATAGCTCCCAAATTCGATATCCAGCAAGGTCCCCTGTGCACCTTCGGCCAAGATGGATTGTCCATTGGCGAGCATATCATGGACCAGTCGTTCAGAGTTTATCAGCTGAAAATCCCGCAAGCGATCAATCGCCGCCATGAAGGTCGCTTCTGACTCCGCGAGGTCATAGGAGAAATCATATAAGCTGTCGAGCATTTGACAATGCTTGGTGACGAGCTGTTGATAGCGTTGTTGGAAATCCGGCTTCAGAATGTCTCCGATTCGGAGGCCATTGCGACCCGTCTTGTCCATGTAGGTAGGCCCAATGCCCCGCAGGGTAGAACCAATTTTTTTGTCTCCTTTGGCTTGTTCGGAAGCGGCGTCCAACAAGCGATGGGTCGGGAGAATCAAATGAGCCCGTTGCGAAATGAGGAGCCTGCTTTTGACGTCCACGTCAGCTTCTTCCAGGGCTGAAATTTCCTTGCCTAAGGTGACAGGATCAATCACTACCCCATTTCCGATCAAACACTTGGTGTCCGCATGGAAAATCCCCGATGGGATCAAATGCAGGACGTACTTTTTTCCTTCGATGACGAGGGTATGGCCGGCATTCGGACCTCCTTGAAAGCGAGCCACCAAATCATAATTTGGGGCAAATACATCAACAATCTTTCCTTTTCCTTCGTCTCCCCATTGGAGACCAAGAATGACATCAACTGGCATAGGTGTGTAATTGGGAGGGGTTAGCCCTGGAAAGAAGCTACTGCTTCCTCAGTGGAGGGGAAAATTTGAAAGATGGTATTCAACTTGGTAATCAACAAGAGATTTTGGATGTAATCAGTAGGATTGGCCAGAACCACTTCTCCCCCAGCTTTGCGGGCTTTGGTGAGCAAGGTAATGAGAACGCCAAGTCCGGTGCTGTTGATCAATTGCAAATCGCTCAAGTCAATGACAAATTGGCTGGTCCCATTTTCGAGGTACCCACTGAAATTTTCGCTGATGGGGAGACCATCTTTTTCTCCAATCAGGTTGCCACTGAGACCGAGGATGCCAATGTTATCTTGTTTATCAAAAGAAAGTTCCATGAATGCATAGGTTGCTTAGGCGGGTGAATCCGAAGAATTCTCTTGACAATGTTCTTTGGTACACCTGCCATAAATGGTAAACGAATGATGGCCAACCTCCAGGTTGAGAAGTTCGCCAATGGTTTTTTCAATTTCACCAATCCGAGGATCGCAAAATTCCATGACCTTACCACAAGTGGAACAGATGGCATGGTCATGCTGCTTGTATCCATACGATTTTTCGTAGAGCGCTTGATTGGTCCCAAACTGATGGCGCTTGACCAAATCACATTCTACCAGCAGGTCCAACGTGTTATATACCGTGGCTCTACTTACCCGGTAGTTGTTGTTCTTCATGTGGATGTAGAGGGATTCTACATCAAAATGGTCGGAACGTTGGTAGATTTCCTCTAGGATCGCAAAACGCTCCGGAGTCTTGCGTTGTCCCTTTTTATCCAGATAACTGGAGAAAATGGTTTTGACCTCTTCAACTCTTTCCTGCTGCTTCGGCGGTGGAACGTCTGGCATGAGAATATACTTAGGCTGATTGAGCCTTTAAAGATAAGAAAAACCGATCAACTTCCTCACAGAATTCTGGGAGCGCACAAGACTCACCGACGCGAGTTTCTTCTTTGTCTCCG
>JBCCCJ010000832.1:0-3662 GCA_039033615.1 Bacteroidota bacterium | reverse complement strand
GAAAGATACCTTTCCTGCGAGTATTTTTCAAACAGGGAGGCTTGCGAATCTGAAGAATGGTCTCAACATGCGGGATTCCTTTCTCTGATATTTCCCCCGGTATTGTGAGAAAAATGCCTACCTTTCTCCTACACTCTTTTTTCGTCGTTCACAATGTCTCCTGACAGGTATCCAACCCTGCTTTTCGAAGCGCCTTTGACGCCTGCTCCGCAATCTCGGATGCAGAAGTATGTACAATTGACCCGCTGGCTGACCTTGCCAATTCTGGTCCTACTTCTGTTCCCAATCGTCTGGTGGTGGGAATCTCTCTCCTCATTTTGGCTGGGGTTCATTCTGCTGACGATTCCGCTGAATTTTTTGGGAGTTCATTTCCTTGCCGTTCGCTTGCTCTCGCGCATGGACCTCAACAAGAGGAATCAAGCCCATTTGGAAGTTGGCCCGGATTTCATCAGCCTAGATCGACCGGGAGGGGAAGTGGAAATTTTTCCCCTACATCAGCTCCGTCAGATCAGATGGATGTACCGAGGTTATGAAGGCGTAATTTGGCCCAAGGGCAAAGGATTCAACGGCTCTCAAAACCAATTGCACTTTCAGTTTTTCGACCGAAAAATTGACGTCAGTTTCCGCCTGATATCCCACACACATCGAAAGATGTTGCTAACGATGCTGGCTCATTGGTACGAAGCAAAAATTGACTTCGAAGAATTCAATCAAACTTCTGGCCTCGCAGTTCAGAGCCGGATGCTGGAAGTATGATCGCTCCAGCCCCTTTTTCATGCCTCCAATTCCACCCATTGCTCGGCTTTGCTCCCCCCATTGACGATCAATTCGAAGGAATGACGGCCAGGATAGTGCTTGCGGGTGCTCAGACTTCGGAAACTATGGACCTTGGTCAACTCCAGCTTCCCTTTGCCGGAATAGGTTGTTTCGCTGAGCTGAAAAACTTTGTGATTGAGTTTCCCATTTTTCCGAACAAAGCCCACCCGATATTCCAGACGTATTTTGGTGGGGGTACCTTCTGGTGGCTGGACGGCAATGTGAAGCTCAACTTCTCCTTCAAAGGGGATGACTTCAGGGGTAACTTGAAACTGAACTACCTCGATCTGGTCTGGATCTCCAAAACCAAAGAGCCGCAGGGCCTGGGTATTTCCTTGTTTCAGTAGGGTCCGCAGGGCATGTTTCACAATCCAATCGGTATCTGGATGCTGCCCATGCCAGCGATGAGCAATGTCGAGGACCAGGTCGGGAAAATCCTTGCTCAGGTCGTTGAGGTTGTTGGCGACAGATTTTCGAACGTAAAGAGCTGGATCTTGACGGAGGTTTTCCAGAATGGGAAGAATGGGGCCAGGATCTTTTTTGAGGGCAGGCAATCCCATGCCCCAGGGAAGTCGGGTTCGACAACCCTCACTCGCCAATCGTCGAACGTGCTCATTCGGATGCTGACTCCATTGCAGCATCTGCTCCATCATGCGATCCTGATCGGCCAATAGAAAGGGGCGCACCGCAAATTCGGAGCTGGAAAATTGAGTAAAGTGTTCCAAGGCTGGCAGGCTGGCCTCCCAATCTTCCTGTCCATACACCTCCACCACCTCTGGAAAGAACATGTAGAGGAAACTGTAAGGTTGCCGGGCGGCGATAGGCTTCAAGACCTCTAACAATTCCCGGTATGGTCGATTCAGCGTGTCATGAAGGCTCTCGGTGATTCTCCGCATCCGAGCTTTGAGCTCCAGCTCCTCCCAGGGTTCGGCATACAAACGATCCTGAAAGTCAGCAACATCGAAGTGTGGTTCCACCTCCTGAATGTGCTGAATCAGTTGGGAGAAAAATGCTTCGTTGTATTGGTATTTGAGGGGTTCAGGCATAGGGTCTTGAATTTTTCAAAGCGGATCTTCCCCCTGTTAAAGCCTCCCTCCAGAGGAGCGAGGTAAGCCATAGAGGAACACGAGACGAAGTAGACAAAATGTTTTGATCTAGCCAAATATCTGAATTGATGATTTTTTTGCGGAGTAGAAAAATATTTTTTTTGCGGAACGTATGGAAAATACCTTACTTGTCTGTATAGGTCGTAACATATTTCTTTCTCTGTGTAGGAATCCCCCTCCAAGTTACACAGGTGGTTTTCAAATCCTAATCTCATTTTTCATGAAATCCTTGATTTCTACTGTCCTGGCCCTATTGGCCTGCCAGATTCTTTTTGCTCAAAGTGTTCCCCAGACGTTTAGCTACCAAGCCATTGCAAGAGATGCCTCAGGTGTTTGCTTAACGGATCAATCTATCAATCTCCAATTCAGTATCCTGGATGGTTCCGCAACCGGGCCGGCACTTTATGTAGAACGGCATGAGAACGTGGGAACCAATTCAGTCGGCCATTTCCAGATTAATATTGGCGAGGGGTTCGTTCAGACCAGTGGCAGCCTTTTGAATTTTTCCCTGATCGACTGGAAAGCTGACACCCGCTTCTTAAAAGTAGAGCTAGCTGAAGGAGGCACTACCAACTTCAGCACGGTCGGGGTTACACAGCTTCTCAGTGTGCCGTATGCGTTAGCGGCTCAGCAAGCGATTACCTCTGATACCGCTGCTTTCTCCGATCTCGCCCAAATGGCCATCATTACTGATTCTGCGATTGTCGCTCAAACCGCCTGGAACGGCAAGCTGACTTCCAGCTTTGGGGATGATTCTCTGGCGTTTTATGGGCCCGGAGGATCAGAGAATGTGGTAATCGGATCGAGTGGGGAATTCGGTTTTTTTGAAGTTTTGGACTCTGCTAGTAATCAGCGAGTAAGAATTGCATCTAGTAGTGTTAGAGAAGGAGCGGGAAATATAGCTATGTATGGAGGTAATGGAAGCACAAATGCTACCTTAGGGCATGGTGGGGTAGGCAAAATTGCTCCGGTCAGGTCGCCCGTGAGTAAACCATTTGTATTGGGAATTGCCACTTCACGAGAGTAGTCAGTCTTAACGCAAATTGTCTCAAACTGTCCCTTTAGAGCATCTGCCAGGTGAGTTAGTGCCCAGCTAAGCAGCACCTGATCTTTAGGAGTGTCTATTTTTAATGGCTGACAGCTGTCTAAATCATCGGCTAACGTGCCGTAAAAAGTCCCTTGGCTTCGCAGGCTATAGTAAAAATGATCTAATTCTGGGCTAAGCGCAATAACCGCTTCAAAACTATCGGCATTGAGAACGGTCAGAATAATTTGATAGTTGGGGTGACCATCCATATAAAACCGAGTACCGTCAATAGGGTCGAGGGTAACAAGATAGTCATCTTGGGGACCTAGCTCAATCGAGCGAAAATACTTGGTATTGTAGGTTTTCTCAAACTCTTCGCCATAAAAGCGAATATCTGGAAGGAGCGACAGTAGCGTCACCTCAATAAAGGTTTGAATAGACAAATCAGCATCAGTCAGCGCCGTGGCAAAAAAGTTCTCCGAATCAAATTTGTCGGGATGAGCCGCGATACTTGTCTGAATTTTTCGGGCATAGCCTGCCGCGACTTTGAGATGAGGTAGCAAGGCTTCTAAAATTTCGCGTGGTGTGGGCATAGGGGATTTTGATGAATGATTTTCTCAGGATGTTTGTGGGGACGTTCCATGGAACGTCCCCACAAACATCCTGAGAAAATCATTCATCAAAATCCCCTATGCCCACACCACGCGAAATTT
>JBCCCJ010000831.1:0-3663 GCA_039033615.1 Bacteroidota bacterium | reverse complement strand
CACTGAAATTCCCAAGGGAGGGAATGTATTGCTTCGATTCTTCGGGATAAGTAGGATTTTCTGTACCTTCCTTGGCCCTTAGCCCCTACTGATGATCGATCCTTGGCTCAGACCTATCGCTGGTCCTATGAATAGGGCCATTTTTTGCTGGATTCTCCTCCTAGCTGGTTCCCTACAGGCCCAGCCCGATACGACTCAGGCAGCACAGTGGAAAACCATTAGTATCAATTTCGCCGACAGCACCCAATGGGACAGTGCCCTCTGGTATGCAGAACAGAGTGAGCGTGCCTGGGACCAGCTGGCCAAACCAGGAAGCGATTCCCTGCTCCAGGTCCGTTGGTGTCAGGCTCGCATCCATCAGACCGATCTGCTGGTGCGCAAAGGAGACATGAAAGGAGCTTTTGAGCAGCTCACCTCCTTGCCCTCAGAAGTGGCAGCCATTTGGGGGGACTCCCACATTTTGCTCGGCCTGGCCCAACTCAAACTCGCCAATGCGGCCAATCAATTGCGCCGCTTTGAACTTGCCGATAGCCTGTATGGGAAGACCATCGAGGTGTACGAGCCTCATTATGGAGCAAATGATCCCAACGTCATAGGGGTGATTCGGAATCGGGGCAGCTTGTATATGACCTGGGGGAAATTGACCGAGGCAGAAGAGTTGATGCGCCAAGCCCTGACCCTCTACCAGCAGCAACCGACTACATCTGCCCGAGCCTTGGGAGAAACCCATCAGAGTTTGGGGAATATTCTGGCCAATCAGGAACGGGAAGAAGCCGCCGTAGAGCAATATGATTTGGCTGCCACCCACTTAGCTGAAGCATTCGATGCCCCGCATTCCTCTTTGGCGTTGCTGTACAACAGCCAGGCAATTGTCGAGCAACGCCTGGGCTTGTATCAGGTAGCAGAAGCACATTATCTGGCTGCAGATAGCGTATTCTTGTTGACTGTGGGCCCTAATCACCCCTATCGAGCAAATAATTTTCACAGCCTCTCTTCTTTATTTCGGGTACAAGGAGACATGGCCAAAGCGCTGGAATATGGGGAGCAATCCCTCTATGCATACCAGCGATCCTTGCCTGCCAATCATCCCAGCATCGGGCGGGCCTATCTCGCTTTGGGTGTGATCGCCCGAAATGGGGGCAATTTTCCCCAGGCAGCGGAGTACTTCCAGCAAGGCAAAGCCATTCACGAGCAAAGCTATCCCCCGGATCATCCTCGCATGGGGGGCATGTGGATGGCGGTAGGAAATGGCTATTACAGCATGCAACAGTTTGAGGCGGCCATCGAAAGCTACGAAAAGAGTTTGCCCATTTATCAGGCCGTACTTGGGAAGGAAAATCGGCACGTAGCGGGCTTGCTTCACAATCTTGCCTCTGCGTACGAAGGGATCGACCGATTTGACAAATCCTATGAACTCCATGAAGAAGCGCATCGGATGTTGCAGCGACTCTCCGGGATTGCACCGGAGGAAGTGGCGCGGAGTGAGCAATTGCTGGGCATCATCCGACTGAGGATGGGAAACCATCAGGCCGCCATCCCACATTTTGAAGCCGCGATTCAATTGTACCAACAGGCCTTTGGCCAAGTACATCCGGAACTGGCTTCCAACTACAATTATTTGGGACACAGCCATTTCAAATTAGGGCGAATGGATCTGGCTCAACAAGCCTATCAGGCGGCTATTCAGGCAAACGTGCCGGGCTTTACCGCCGATGATCCGCATCAATTGCCTTTGGCGACAGCTCGCCCGATGGAAACCAGGACCTACCTGAACTCGCTGATCGCAAAAGCGCGGGTTTGGTGGAATGATCCTTCAGCCCATGAATCCGAACAACGGCTGGCCTCAGATTGTCTGGCCGTTGGGCTGGCGTGTATCATTGATGTCCGCCAGCATTTCGCCCAGGATGAAGACAAAATCGCCCTCCAGCAAACCCACCAATTGCTGTTTCAACAAGCCGCGGCCCTGAATTACGAATTGTTCCATGAAACCAATGACAGCCTGTATTTTCAGCGCTTTTTTACGGTAAGTGAACAAAGCCGATCCATCGTTCTGAAAGAGGGCTTGCAAGCGTCGAATTCCTTGCAATTGAGTGGGGCGCCAGCAGGCTTACAAGCAGTAGAGGCCCGCCATCGAAACCAGTTGGGAACGATCGAGACCGATATCCTGGCCTTGCAATCTGCGGCACAACCAGACTCCGCCCGATTGTTGGAATTGAAACAGCAGGAGCTACAACAACTCCGCTCCTTCGATTCGCTGCTCCGGGTATTTGAGACCGAATATCCCCGCTATTTTGACCTGAAATACGCCCAGCCTGCGGTCAAATGGCAAGCGGTTCAGGCAGCCCTGTATGATGCCGAAACGCAGTTTGTCTCCTACTTTCTGCCGGCGCCTCCGATGGATCATGCCTTGAATCTCTTTGGGATAGCAACCACTTATCTATATGTCTGCTCAATCCGCAAAGATGGAGTTTCTCTCAGGCGTAAGCCCATTTCCGCAGCGTGGCGGATGAGATATCAGCAATTCATGGATCAAATGACAGATGTCCATCTGATCGCAGAGTTTGGTCGGGAGAAGAACTATCAGAATGAATTGGGACGAAATAGTCTCTGGCTATTTCAGGATGTTTTGGGTCCAGAATGGGAACACCCTCATGAGAAGTTGATCATCGCTTCTAGTGGGGAATTGGGCTACCTGCCCTTTGAAGCTTTGGTAGCTTCACAACCGGAAGGAGGCTGGCATCAGGCCTATGATCAATGGCCCTTTGTGTTGAAAGAGGCCCGCTGTCAGTACAGCTATTCTGCTGCCTTGTTTTTACAGACGTATCAAAAAGATTGGCGCGCGACCCGGGGCTTGTTGGCCTACGGACCTGAATACCTCTCTAAGCAAGGAGAAGAAGGAGAACTGGACGAAAGAAAAAGCGCCCAAGAATTTTTCCCCTTGAAGTACAATCAGGCGGAAGCCTCTGCTGTGGCCGGGACCATGGGAGGGACTGCCGTGATTGGATCCAAGGCCCAAAAAGCTCATTTCCTGGCGGAGGCTCCCCAACATCAGGTTCTTCATTTGTCGATGCATGGCTTTTTGGATGAGCACAATCCCTTATACTCAGGGTTGGTTTTTAGTCAAGGAAATGATTCCAGCGAGGCGGATACCTATGTCGTATACGCCTATGAAATTCTCCAACAGCCTTTGGCAGCAGATCTGGTGGTACTGTCCGCTTGTAATTCTGGCACCGGGCAATTGGAGCAGGTAGAGGGCATCATGTCCCTTGGGCGAGCGTTTCGCTATGCTGGCGCCCCCAATGTGGTGATGAGTCTCTGGCAAATTGATGATGAGGCGACCGCCGTGCAAATGGAAACTTTTTATGCAGCCTTGTCTCAGGACAAAGGCAAAGCCGAGGCTTTACATGAGGCCAAGCTCCGGTATGTGCAAGAAAGTCGGTGGAACCATCCTTTTTATTGGGCTCCCTTGATTTTGTTGGGGAATGATGCCCCGCTCGCTCCAATGTCGCGAAGGAGCCATCCACTTGGGTGGATATTCGGGGGCATATTGTTCCTGATGCTACTTGGGGGATGGTGGAGGAATAACTCCAGCAAAACCAGGTAATATTGAGATGATTCGCCCCTGTTTCGTCTAAGAATAAACTCTGAACTTCTCTTTTTTCT
>JBCCCJ010000830.1:0-3665 GCA_039033615.1 Bacteroidota bacterium | reverse complement strand
TTGATGATTCGGTGCTTGTTGTAGCCACCTTTTTTGTCTACCAGTACCCGCACAACTACGGATCCTTCGATTCCAGCATCACGGGCGATCTGAGGATACCCAATCAATTTCTTGATGTCGTCCATGTTGACCGGACGGGGCTCTTCCTCTGCGAAGATGAAGGCATCAATGGAAGGCTCTTGCTCAACGATGACTTCAGGAATGTCTCCTTCGGCATCAATGACCCCTTCAAAAAAGCCTTCTTCTGACCCTTCTTTGTCTTCCAGACCAATCGCAGGAGCTTCCTTCAGCTCTTCTATTTCAGCAATGGTTTGATCTTCATCCGGGTCCAATTCCTCTTCAGGAGTCGGTTCTGGAATTTGGAAGGCAACGGTCCGCACCTGTGGTGGGGGAACCTTAGGTGGTGGGGGTGGTGGTGGCTTGTCCTCATCCATTGCTGGTGGTGGGGGCAAATCCTCCATGTTGATGGTGATGGCAATCGTCTTCGGTTTGACTTCCTCTTCCTCTGCCCCAAGCGCCTTCAAGATCACGGGCGCAAGAACCAGTAAGAGTGCCAGCAAAGAAATAGTCAGTGTTCCGATCGTGAGGTGAACCGGATATTTCTTCCGAAGAAAGTATGCCCCGTAGCTTCGTTCGCGGTCTTCAAAGACCATTTGGTCCATATCCGCTTTGCTTCCGTTGGCCATAATTCGGTGCTTTTCTTGGATGGTGAGTAATGTTTTCTTCAGATATTCAGGTTACTGCAAATCAGCTTGGGCTAAAAACAAACTGTCTTCTACAGTGAAAGGAGCAATTGCGTACTTCGGCGTTTGAGTGATCAGCAGTTCGTCCAATACATCTACGAGCTGCCCATATTTGCTTTGATCTGTGGCTTTGACCACCACAATGGGATCCCAGCATTGGTCAGTAGGTGCTCCTGGCAAACAACGAGGACTAGCCGCGTTGAGGTGCGCCATGATAACCGTCCTCAAGCCATCGGGAGAAGTATCAGTCGTTTTGATTTCCGGTTCTAGGACGCCCCGATAATACCGAATCTGATTTTCTTCTTCTAGCACAAGGGTCAACACTTTGGTATCAATTACCTTCTGGTTGCAGTCAGGCCCTTCGCAAGGCGGCGGCATGACTACCGGGTATTCAAACCAATTTGTGATGACGGCTGTCAACACAAAAAACGTCAACAGGAGGAAAGCGACGTCCACCATGGCAGTCATATCCAGGTGAACATTGGTTTTGCGTTTTCGGGTGGACTGCTTTCGGCGTGCCCGGCCCGTTGAAGAAACTTCTGCCATAGTCTGTTAGTGTTAATGCTTTACCTAACAGAGCCCTAGCTTCGCTTCATTCCACAAAACTTTCCCCACTTTCTTCCCCTCTTCTTACAAAAAAGAACGCAATCACGGTGAGAGAGGGATCAACCTCCCGCTCCAGATTCTCCTTCGCCTTCTGCTGCGGCTCGCTCTTCGCTTGCTGCAATAACCGAACTATCTGCGAGCGTATATTTGTCGATGGCGAACTTTGGCGCTTGCAAAATCGCCATTTCATCCAGGACATCTATCAAGTTTTTGTAGCGAGACTCATCTTTGGGCTTGATCACGAAGATCGGATCCCAACAACGGCCTTCGTTGATTCCGGCATTGTTTACCTCCTTACAGAGAGGAATGCCGAGGCGAAGTTTGTTGCCATAGATGTGCTCCTTGATCGCATCGCGGACGCCATTGCTGGCTGCAAATCCGACGGTTTCTACGTCAGGATCAGTGATTCCGACATAGTACTTCACTTTGTCGTCTTCATCCAGAACCAGCGTCATGATTTTGTCTTCCAAAATCTTTTTATACGCATCATCCTGATCTTCAGGATCGTCAACTTTTGGGGGCATGGTCAACTCCATCACACTGGAATTGGACATGGTCGCGGTCAATACGAAGAAGGTTAACAGCAAGAAAGCCACGTCTACCATCGCGGTCATATCGATCCGCGTAGACTTCTTTTTGGTTTTCGGGCCGCCTTTTTTCTGCCTTCCTCCGCCGCCTCCCCCGGAATCTACATCAGCCATATTTCAAATGGTTTAGTGCAATGGTGCACAAATTGATGATTGATAAACAATTATTCTTCGCTACCACCTTCTTCTACAATCTCGGCAATGCCTCCTTCTTCCAGGGCGGTGATCAGACTAAACTGATTCACATCCCATTCTTGAAGAGAGGCGATGATGTGCGCGACTGTTTCGTAGCTGGCTTCTACATCGCCTTTGATGGCGAATCGCATCCGTTGGTCAGCCAAGCGGCCCCAGCGGATCCAGTCTTTCAATTCGTTTCCTGACATATTGGTGGAGTCAGTAACGATCGGAGAAATGCCATCGTGAGGGAATTCATCCCGAGGAATCTCATTGTCTTCATTCAACCAACGCTTGAAGTTCTTATGGCCTACGCCAAACTCCTGTAGGTTGGAAAAATAATTCTGAGCATCCTCATTCAATTCAATTCCCGCTTCGTTGCGGTCATTCTGTTCTTGTACAAAACGACGCAATACTTCTACCCGGGTACCGATATCGGTGTATCCAACAAACACTTTTCCATCCAGATCAACTGAGATGACACAGAGTTTGGTATCAGGTACCTCCAGGTTAGAAACGGAAGATGGGGTGTCCACTTCGACCTTGGATTCTTCTCGGAAGCTAGTGGTCGTCAGGATGAAAAAGGTGAGCAGCAAGAATGCTACATCCACCATTGCCGTCATGTCGATCGCAGGCGCTCCGCGTTTTGGTTTTTTAGACATGTTTCAGACTGATTAGAAGGTAAAAGATAGGGGACAATCATCAGGACAATTGTCCCCTTATTACTTCAATTCGGTCAACGCTTAGTGGTTGACGTCGAAGGTCTGAACAATGCTGTAACCGGCCTCATCCATAGCATAGGTCATGCTATCGATTTTGGTGGTGAAGAAGTTGTAGAACAGTACAGAGATCATAGAGTTACCAATACCGAGTGCAGTATTGATCAATGCCTCTGAAATTCCCACGGAAAGTTCGGCAGCGTTAGGAGCACCACCAGCACCCAGTGCGCTAAAGGCACGGATCATACCGAGTACTGTTCCGAACAGACCAACCAATACTCCCAAAGAAGCGGTGGTGGCAAAGATTGGCAAGTTGCGCTCCAGCATAGGAAGTTCCAGCATGGTAGCTTCTTCCAATTCCGCCTGGATGGCTGTCTTGCGAGTTTCTTTTTCCAACTCAGTGGCACGCTCCATTTCCTTGTACTTGCGGAGACCAGCCTTGATCACGTTTCCAACGGAGCCACGCTGCTTGTCGCACAGCTCAGCTGCTTCGTCGATAGATCCCTGGGCAAGCAACATCCGGACTCGTTTTACGAATACGTCCGTGTTGCCACGACCAGAAGCGCGAAATACAGTGATCGCACGCTCGATCAGGAAGATCAAAATGACGATGGTCACAGTGATACCGATAGGAATTACCCATCCTCCCTTGTAGATCAGCCCCGGAGTAGAATGCGGGTGCCCCATGGTCCAGTGCTCTGGTTCCTCTCCCTCGGGACTTCCTGCAAATTCTGGAACCTTTGCTGCTATGCCACCGCTCGCTGATCGAATGTGGCTACGACTACATCGCCAACGGCCCGCTGATAGACAGCATCCGGAGACTACATACATTTGGC
>JBCCCJ010000829.1:0-3666 GCA_039033615.1 Bacteroidota bacterium | reverse complement strand
GAACGCCTTCAACATCCCACCAAGGATCATGTGCTGGCCGTCTCTCACCGAGGGGATTGGAGGTATGCACCGGAAAATTCGCTCATGGCGGTTCAGAGGTGTATCGATCTGGGAGTAGATATTGTGGAAATAGATGTTCGGATGACCAAGGATGGGCACTTGGTAGCGATGCATGACAAAACAGTAGATCGAACCACCAATGGATCGGGGTGTCAGATCTCACGCTTGAAGAAGTAAGAGCCCTGCGATTGAAGAACGCTTGTGGAGTGAGACATTCACGCCAACAAGTTCCGACTTTGGAAGAAATCATGCTGTTGGCGAAAGACCGCATCATGGTAAACCTAGACAAGACCGAGGGAGAAACTGTACGCGAAGCGTATGCAGTGTTGGTCAAAACCAAGACCGTAGATCAAGCCATCTTCAAGGGAAATGATCCTTTTCCGGTCATGCGAAGCAAGTTTGGAGCCTTGTTAGACACCATCATTTACATGCCAAAGATTTGGTACAATACCCCCAATAAGGCAGAATTCCTCCAGACATACCATGATAGCCTTGCTCCACCGGCCTATGAGATGTTGTTTGATTCGGAAGAGAGCGAAGTGTTTGCTGAAGTAGCCACAATGAATCAAAAAAGAATCTCAGTTCTGGCGATTGCCCTTTGGGATGAGCTTTGTGCAGGAAAAACGGATGAATTGGCTATGCTGGAAGGACCGGATGCCGCATGGGGTTGGTTGATAGATCATGGTGCCAATGCAATTATGACAGATCGTCCCTCAGAACTTCTTGCCTATCTGAAGCAGCGTCAATTACATTGATCTTCACGTTATTTGGTTCTGTTTACAGCGAGCTTGAGGCTTGCTGTATTTTTTTGTATATCAATGAACCAACATCACCTTTCTGGAGAAATAGGTTCGCCCTCCGTCAGCTCCATACACTCGCACCACATACATCCCACTGGGGTAGGTCCCAATTACGGTCAATTGCCGTTCAGTTCCACTGACTTCGAAATCGCGGACTTCTACCCTTCTGCCCATCAGATCGGTAACTTCTACCTCCAGTTCTACTTCCGCTAGCTCCTCGCCAAATTGTAACCAGAAGCTGCCCTGAGAAGGATTGGGGTATATCAGCAAGCTTCCATTGAGGCCAGAGGCTTGGTATCGAAGATCAGAGTCCAGAGCAACCGGAGCTCCTAGCTGTTGTCCCAACATTTCTGCGGCCTTGACGCCATTGGGAATGCCATAGCCAAAGAATCGGTTGGGGGTATCGTAGCGGTCCGCAGACTGCTTCAATGCATCATACATGCTTCCCAAATCTGCCTCCGGGTAGGCTTGCAACAAACAAGCGGTCAACCCACTGACCAAGGGGCAGGAGAAAGAAGTACCATTGTTGCGGCGAACATCTCCTGCAGGATGTAGAAAGAAGGTCCGCTCGCCCATCGCGGTCAGATCGGGCTTGATTCGCCCATCAGCTGAGAAGCCCTGAGAGCTGAAACTCGCGTATTCTTCACATTCGTTTACGGCTCCGATGGCAAGGACCGAATCTCCGTCAGCAGGGGCGACCAAGCCTGTTCCTCCATAATTACCGGCACTGTTCAACACCATGATGCCACGAGAGGCGGCCAGATCCGCAGCTCGGGTGATGATCGCGGTATTGCCATCCATATCACTTTGCGCATAATTGCCTTCCCCCGGATCGAAACGAAAGTACCCAAGCGAAGTCGTGAAGATTTGCGCTCCCAAACTATCGGCAAATTCCGCCGCGAACAACCAATTGTCTTCTTCCTGATGGGTTTCAGAAGCATCGTTTTCTGTCCGCAGTAAAATGTAGTTCGCATCCGGCGCAGAGCCCATGAGCTGACCTGGCATTTTGGCGGAGAGAATGGAAAAAACGTAGGTCCCATGCCGACAATGCACACAAGGATGGAAGACCGATGCATCACCATCTACATAGTCTTTGGTGGCCAATATTCGGTTTTCAGCAAACAAATGAGCAAAGCCTTCCAAAGAGTCCACTTGATGGTAGCCATTGTCAAAAACCGCGATGGTGACGCCTTTTCCGGTAAATCCATTGCGGTGAAGTACATCCAATCCCAGCATATTGAGCTGGCGAAGGTGGGTTCCCACTGCTTCCTCGTTGGGGCAATCCTCCTGGATTTCGCTCAAATTTGCCGTGGAGGCATATCCCCCTACCCGCCAGACCTTCTGAACAAAAGTCAAAGATTGAACTTGCGCAATTTGATCTGGCCATAGTGGCAGGGAAACCGCATTGATCCAGCGGGAGGCTCGTCCGGTTTGCTGAGTCATCTCCTCCACCTGCCGAAGGTAGGAAAGCGTAACTGGCACATCCTTATCATCCAATTGAATCCCCTGTCTAGCTCGATTCGCCAATGCAGCAGGGCTGAGCAATTGTTCTGGCGCAAAAGCTTCCACCGGCGCTTTGTCCACAAACTGCACCCAGTATTTTTCCTGGCCTAACAATGAATTGCCACCCCAGACTCCCAGCAAGAGGCTGATCATCAAGCAAACAGATCGGACACCATACATATTCTTTTCCATATTTGTAACCATCAACCCTCAGTTCCCTGAATTGTTGGTACTTCTGCAAAGTAACGATCTGATTCAGGGATTGGTTGATTAGTGAATCGGTTGATTAGGTGTAGCGTGGTCTTCCAGGCCGCGTAGATGATTGGTAATTCGGGAATGGATTGGTGGATTGGTGGATTGGTGGATTAGTTGATTAGTTGATTAGTTGATTAGTTGATTAGTGAATTGGTTGAGTGGTTCCCTAGTTCCCTAGTTCCCTAATTACCCAGTTTCCCAATTCCCTAGTTCCCCAGCTTCCTAGTTCCCCAATTCCCTAGATAATCTCAAAGTAGCGGCGCATCTCCCAGTCGGTGATGGCTTTGGAGAACTCTCGCCATTCCCATTCGCGGGTGCGGGTAAAATGGTCCACAAAGCCTGCTCCAAATAATTCTAGAGCCACTTCTGAGGTTTTCATGGCTTCTGTTGCTTCGGCCAGATTTCGAGGCAGCACTCCGTTGGAAGTATCCTCATAGCCATTGCCGCGGACGGGTTCCTGATCTAGGGTCAATTGATGGCGAATGCCGTATAAACCTGCTGCCAAACAAGCAGCCATTGCCAAGTATGGATTCACATCTGACCCGCATACCCGGTTTTCCAACCGACAGGCTTTGGCACTTCCCGGCAAAGCTCTCAGGGCAGTGGTCCGATTGTCCACGCCCCAGGTCAGAGTCGTCGGGGCCCACGCGCCTTCTACCAGCCGTTTGTAGCTGTTGATGGTGGGCGCCAGCATCGGCAACATATGCGGCAAGCAATGTAGCTGCCCGGCGATGTATTGACGCATGGTCTCACTGATGCCGTGAGATGCTTCTGGATCATGAAACAGATTGGTGCTTCCCGCTGCGTCCCACAAACTTTGGTGAACGTGCCCACTACATCCGGGCAGATCCTCCCGCCATTTTGCCATAAAAGTCGCAACTAACCCGTGGCGATAGGCGATTTCTTTGACCCCAGTTTTGAACAACACCGCCCGATCCGCCGCCTCCAGAATGTCTCCGTATAAGATGGCCGCCTCGTATACCCCCGGTCCTGTTTCCGTATGCAATCCTTCCAGTGGCACCCCAAATTGTTCCAACAAATCAAACAG
>JBCCCJ010000828.1:0-3668 GCA_039033615.1 Bacteroidota bacterium | reverse complement strand
GCCGCGTCCATCACTCCGTACCCGAACAGGTGGTTGAACTCCAGCCCCACTTACCCTAACCCTAACCCAAACCCTAACCCCAACCCTAACCCTAACCCTACCATGAACCCTAACCCTTACACTAACCCTAACCCTAACCTTAGCAGGCGAGGCAAGGAAGCATGGTCAGCCAACCGTTTTTCAATGGATGACTGACAAGAAAATGCTTCTACCAATTGCTGAATGAGGGACTTCAATCCGTCCCGAACTGCTTGATCTGGTGGATTGACTTCCGGGGGAAGTTCTACCGTAATTCCCTGAGGAATGGTCGCTTCTGAAAACGGCTCTGGTCCCACGATAGGCTGGGAGGGGGTGACGTCTTCATCCACCAGCACCAACTCAAAAGTAGGGATTGCCGAATCCGCTTGCCACCACCGATAATTCCTCGCGTCTTGGGCCAGGTACAACAATTGGCTGAAAAAAGAGCGATATTCCTCGGTGGAATTTGGCTGATTGGCCTTTCCAGGCCGGACCGCGAATTCAGAAAGTGGCACTACCTGATCCCCGTTTACCAGGATCTCCAACATATTCGCCATCAATGGCTGAATGTCTCCACCAAATTCCTGAATCTCATACCAAGCCTGAAATTCCTTCACCAAGGTAGTATAGGATTGCTCCAAATCATCAAATTGCCCAGTCAGTTGAACGTCTCGGATGCTACCCGTTGGGGCCAATTTGAGTGAAACGATGTCAAAGGGCAGATTGTAATGCCGCTGGTATTCCGCGATCTGGGTCACGGCTTCCGCATTGTCTCGCCCGATGTGGCCTTCTACCCGAAAAAAGGGCACACCGTCAATGTTGTACAACCAATCCTGTCGATCCTCCACATCGGCCAAGTGAAAATATGCTGGAATTTCCCGCGAGCGACCTTTTCGGGTATGCTCATAACTCCAGTAATGAACCACCTCAGCGTAGCGATGATAAAACGGAATCGCTCGTTGACTTAGGGGTGCCGTCCTTCCTTGGCTAGGCGTCAATTTGATCTTGGTTTCGGTATAAGGCAGGAAGGTAAACGCCAGGGTATTGCCCATCTCATCGGCCTGAAAGCAGATCAATTTCAGGCGCTGGTAGAGGCTCTTTACCTCCCTCAAGCGTCGATGATTGTCCTGGTACATGGGTGGTTGGGAAAAATGGCTGCGATAAGGAGAAGGCAGGGCATCTGCTGCTTTCGCCACCACCGGAACCGGACCCAACATCAAATACTTCGGAAAGCGGTTGAGGTCGGGGGGACAATCCGCCATCAGGTCAAAGGCCGCTTCCCGCAATTCATCATAGGCCGCCACGATGTCAAGTAGGTAATCGTAAAAGCCTTGGAGGGCGAATTGATTGTCTGGAGAGTTCGGGCTGGCGGGCTCTTTGGGTACAATAAGATCCAGCGTTTCTTTAAGGAGGGCTGCCAAATTGGTAAATTCCGTTCCGTCCTCCTGGATGGAACTCACGAAGGGCGAGAACAAGCAGAATAGATGGGGAAAAGCGGTTTCAATGGAGGTAATGGCCGCAGTACAGACCACGCGATACCCTGCCTGATACGCCTCTACATTCTGAATGGCTCTCAGATCGGCCCCCTCTGCCAACGTGGGATCTGATTCTTCTGGCAAGTTAGAAGAGACTGGCCCAAAACGCCGCACCTTGATGCGAGTCGTACCATACCAGCTATGAAACAAATCTGAGAACTCAGTCTCCTCCCAAACTTTGGGAAGTTCCGCTTGTGGATAGCCTCGTTCCAGGAGGGTATGTGCGGAAAATTCTCCACTCTCGGGAAGCAGCAGTACCCGGATGCGATAGGAGACATCCACCCCTTTGTCATCACAGTCCACCAGGCAGCCATTGCGGCGGTTTTGGATGGGCTCCATCAGCAGGAGGACGACTTTGTTCCCTAAAAACTCCTCGGGAGTCAGCACGATTCCGTCTGCCCCTTCATATCCATCAGCCAAGGGATGAATCTGGCTGCTGTCCAATTGGTTTTCTCCTTCTCCACTGCTGAGTAATTCCCACCCCTGCACCTGCTGGCCGTCTGCCCCACTTCCTTGGAACCATTCCCCTGGCCCAAACAAAAAGGCATCCAACTGCACTTCTCGTACATGAGTCAACAGGGTGTCTGGGAGATGGATCAAATAGCCCTCCGAACTCAAACCCGTTCCTCCCGAAAGCATCACCGCTACGGGATCAGTTTCGTAGTTCAGCTCCAAGCCGCAGAGGATGCCCATCCCAATCAAATGGGAGCGGGTCAGGCGTTGCTGCTGACTCAGGTAGGTGATGATTTGGTTCAAGTCATTCGATTTGAGCACCTGATTGGCCTCAAAATATGGATAGCGAAATCCCTGCGAGAGAAGTTGGGTGGTGCGCATGAGATCAGTTGTTTGCGGTACCTAAAGAAGTCAAATTGAGAATCAAAGGATTGTCATCCGGACCGCTTTCTTCACAGTCGTGAAGCGTAGCTTTGGGATAGCGATTGGTCATTTGGGGCAAAAAGCCCAGCAGTTCGTTGAGAGAATCGGTATAGTCGCAAGGTTCGAAGGAGGTCGAACTCAGGGCCAGATTTTCCAACCAACGACGGTAGGTATGTTCAAATTCTTGCAGTTGACAGACATCCAGCCAGCAAATCTTGAGGGCCACATGTGCCGGAGCTTCCAGCCTTAGGGTTCGTTCACAAAAGTGGCGGAAGGCCATGTTGTTGTCCCGAAAGCGAGCAGGCCAATAGGGAAAGACCACTGTCAGCCAGAAAGAATAGGGATCTAGGCTCGCTGTGCAATCTTGTGCCAAATCCAAGGGGCGGTTGAGATCATCTTTCCCTACTTGAATTGGTAGAAAACCGTCTGCCACCAGGCGTGTGTCATCCGCTGCCCAAAAAGCTTGGACGGTTTGTTCTACCAGGTCTTCCAAGCCTTTTTCAGAAGAAATAAGGGTTTCTAATTCGATCTGTACCTGCTGGAGGGCTGCTTGCCGGCTTTCTTCCGAATCGTAGGAAAGCTGACTGCTGGCAAAGGGTTGACCTGCCCGGTCCAACAACTGGAATCCATAGCAGGCTTCTCCGGTTTCTTCGGAAGGATCAATGGGGAGGAATACTCGGTCTGGATCGGAGAAGAGGAGGCCTAGCAAGGCTTTCCATTCTTCTTGTAAAGCCGTTTCGGAGTCATGCGCCAGCAGGGTACGCACCTCCCAGATCTCCTCCACAGTCCATGCCATATACCAGGTTTGGGGCTGCCCTTCACTGCGAGGCCGAAGCAATAGATGCTCCAAGACATGAAAGCCTTCCGCATTCAATACCTGCTGAATTTCGTTCTGCAAAGCCTCCATGGGAGACGAAGACAATTGAGGCGAGACGGCCAGTTGCCTTCCTTCTTCATCTAGCAACCACAAACGTTGCAGACACGCATTGGGAACGGATTTTTCCAACAGAAAATGGTCCGTTTCCTGCCCGCGTTCACATACTAGATTGGCCAATTCCCAGGCTTGAGTTTCTGCCGATGGATCTACCACCCACAGCGCATAATCCTTGGCTGCTTCCCCCGGTTCCCAATGAAAACTAGCGGGATCTGTCGCCAATTGCAGACTGTATAGCAAGGCCGCCTCGGCAGCCGCTTCATTGGGGTACAATTGTACCTGCTGAAGGGTCAGAGACGCCTCTG
>JBCCCJ010000827.1:0-3669 GCA_039033615.1 Bacteroidota bacterium | reverse complement strand
GATATTTAGTCATGTAACCATTTGTCAATCAGCTCCTTATCATGCTTTTTGTGTCTGGATAGATCGAACTTCCGTACTGTGGAAAACTGTGTTTTAACAGTGTAGGAGGCTGATTTTTGGTAAAATGTTGGTATTCAGATTGATACATTTTTTTTGGTTGAAATCGGGAAAACCCTTTCTGTCAAGTTTTTTTTTCTGGGATTTTTTCGGATGTTTATCCTCACGCCAAGAGGAAAAAGACGTAGTTTTTTTATCGCTTAGTTTTTCATCATAACTTTTTTAGTAGCGTTAGCATGACAACCACCCATGCCGACATATGGTCTGACTGTCTCCAATTGATTCGGGAGGAAATTGCCCCCCAGAGTTTCGATACATGGTTTAAGCCGATTAAACCTGTTCGAATGGAAGGGCACATCCTGACCATCGAGGTCCCAAGCCAATTCTTTTATGAGTGGTTAGAGGAGCATTATGTGAGTCTGTTGAAGCGCGCGATCCATCAGTGCCTAGGTCCGGAAGGACGATTGGAATACTCGATTGTGATTGACAACCAACCCACAAATGGAAACGGCACCGTTCGGATGCCTACCTCTTCCCATCATGGCCCGACCCACACCAATCACCTGAACAATCAGCTCAATGTCAATCGACCAGTTCCCAACCCTTTTGTAATTCCTGGTATTCGGAAATTTGAAGTTGAGTCCAATCTCAACGCCACTTTTACCTTTGACTCATTTATAGAAGGAGATTGTAATCGCCTGGCAAGAGCAGCCGGATTTGCTGTTGCCAATAAACCAGGGATCACCGCTTACAACCCGCTCTTCATTTATGGAGGCGTAGGATTGGGCAAAACCCACCTACTCCAGGCCATTGGTAATCAAATCAAACAGGTTGCTCCCAAGAAGGCGGTTTTGTACGTCTCTTCTGAGCGGTTCATCAACCAATTCGTAGAAGCCGTTCGCAAAGGCACGGTGAACGATTTCATGAACTTTTACCAGATGATTGATGTGCTGTTGGTGGATGACATTCAGTTTTTGTCTGGGAAGGAGAAAACCCAGGAGAACTTCTTCCATGTGTTCAACCACCTTCGCCAGTCCGGTAAGCAGATTGTGTTGGCTTCGGATCGTTCTCCCAACGATATGGAAGGCGTAGAAGAACGTTTGCTTTCCCGTTTCAAATGGGGCCTGAGCGCAAATCTGGATGTACCTAGTTACCAAACCCGGAAGCAAATTTTGCAGGCCAAGATGTACCACAATGGCATCCAACTGCAAGAGGAAGTGGTGGAGTTCATCGCGCACAACATCAACACCAACATTCGGGAGCTAGAAGGAGCCTTGATCAGTTTATTGGCGCAAAGTTCCCTCAATCGAAGCGATGTCAACATTGAACTGGCGAGATCCATGCTGCAGCGATTTGTCGATACGGTCAGTCGAGAAATTACGATTGATTCGATTCAGCAAATTGTCGGAGAGCATTTTTCCGTGGAGGTGGAATTGATGAAAGCCAAAACCCGGAAACGGCAAATCGTTCAGGCTCGTCAAATCGCCATGTATTTCGCCAAGGAAATGACCCGTCATTCTTTGAAAGCGATCGGCTTACACTTTGGCGGGAGAGACCACTCCACGGTGATCCACGCCTTGCACACCGTCAATGATCTCATTGCTACGGATAAACTCTTTAAGCAAAGCGTAACCGAAATTCGGAAACGCATTTCCCTTGAACTTGGTTAGACTACAACATACCCACTCTTACCTCATACTGGGCCCCAATGGGGCCCTTTTTTTATTCAAAAAAATTGGGGCGAGGCTTGCAAAATAATGCCGCTTCCGTATATTTGCAGACCGTTCGCCTACGGTGGCTATAGCTCAGTCGGTTAGAGCACCAGATTGTGGTTCTGGGGGCCGTGGGTTCGAATCCCATTAGCCACCCACCTCACTCCGACCAACTGGTCGGAGTTTTTTTATTGCTTAGAAACAACGATGGTGGATCAGCCCTTCGTTGAAAGCCAAAGACCTGTAGATTTCATGGCTGCCATTTCAGACATTCCCCATTTGATTCAACTCCTGGATGATGAGTCGGAAGAAGTCCGCACCCACATCTGGGAAGTCTTGCAATCCTTTGGGGAACAATTGGAATCTACTGTCGCGGAATTGTGGGGGGAATTGGCGCGGAATCAGCAGCAACAACTGTCTGCTTATTTTGAGAATCAGCGGTGGGATCGCTTTCAGGCTGCCTGGTGGAAATGGTTGGAGATTGAAAATGATCAGGAAGCCCTCACCTATGCCCTGAATCACCTGATGGAATTGGACAAACCTTGGGGAACCCTGTCTTTACATGAATACCTCACTATCTGGAGAGACGAGTTGCTAGAACAGAGCCCCAATCCAACCCTCCATGACGTATTGACGTTCCTTTTTGTGGCCAACGGGGGGCGCCTATTACCTGCCTCTACCGATCAACAAGGGGAGGAAAGTTGTCATTTGATTCAGGTCATGGAACATGGCTATGGTCAATACCTGGCGTTGAGTTTGGTTGCGGTCATGATTGGACGCTCAATCGGGCTTCAAATGGTTCCGTATTTGTATCGCTCCAATTACCTGATTCTGGGAGAAACGTCCGAAGGGTTGAATATCTTCGATCCCTATCGGCAGGGGAAATCAATCACCCCTTATCAACTGGAAAGCGAGAAGTATCCTCTTCGCCTATCTGGCCTGGATCTGTGGTCTCAGCAGCCCAGCCTGACGGAGTTGGTGATGCGAGTCCTCAATCAGCTGATCCATGCCTATGTGAGGAGTGAAAATCTCATAAAAGCACAACGCTACCAATCCATCAAGGATCAATTGGTAGCGTTGTTGTCGAAAGATCAGGGATTTTAGCCTAATCAGCCAGCATTTTCCATCATTTCAGGCGCAGCCTTCAGATCAAGGTACAGACCAATCTGGTCCTCGATCAACTTGTCTCCTAAGTTTTCGAAGAACGTACCGGAATTGAAACGGACATCGTACTTGGCGCGGTCAAAAGAAAAGACTGCGGTAGCACTCATGCCTTCCTCATTGAGACTGACCTCTGCGGGGAAACTCACTTGGTGGGTGATTCCTTTGATGGTCAAATTGCCAGAAATCATGGTTCCAGCATCTCCAGAAGTGAGTCCGGTTACTTCAAAGGTGGCAACGGGATGACTTTCTACCGAAAAGAAATCATCTGATTTCAAGTGGCCGATCAGATCGCCGTTTTTCTTTGGGTCTTCAAGGTCCAGGTTTTTGATAGAGGTCATATCCATGCTGATGGATCCTCCTGATACCTGACCTTCAGCCACAGAAAAGGAACCTTCGGCAATGTCCAAAGTACCATAGTGGTCATAAGCGACCTTGGCACCTCTCCAATATACCTGGCTTGCCTCTGTATCGAGTACATAGGTGGTAGCCCCTTCGGCAGCCATGGCTACTTCTCCCGCTTCACTCATGGAAGCTTCTGCAACTTCTCCGCGCAGCGAGGCTATGGGATCTGCTTCAGTAGGGGTTTCGGCTACCGCTTCAGCAGCAGGTTCGGGTTCAGTCGCGGTGGTCTGGGGGTCTCCCGATCCGCAAGAGGTCATGAACCCAAGAATTGCAATCAAAAGGAAAGTGTGTAATTTCATTAGTAGGATTTAGGATAAAAAATGAAAGGTTGATG
>JBCCCJ010000826.1:0-3670 GCA_039033615.1 Bacteroidota bacterium | reverse complement strand
GGGTTGCTGGGATTTTTCCTTTTTGGCCCAAACATGGTCTCACAGCTTATCAGGAACTTAGAAAGCTATTTCTTATCCTATATTAAGGCATCGGCAACGGCCTGCCCCTATTTTGCGGCACATGTTCTGATGCTGCATTGATGTCATACTTCCTGATTCCTTTTTTCCAGTTGTGGCCAAGCCGACCGTGGATGCTGGCTTGGTTGTTCCTCCTCTCTACTTGGATAGCCCCTGCATTCGCTCAGGAAGCATCTGATACCCTCCAGTTCAACAGCACCTTATCGTTGGGGGGCATGATTCAAAGGGGCGTGCTCGATCAAACCAATGTGAATGGCTCTTTTCACGCCAGTCTGCACCAGTATCATTGGTCTGCGACCCATACCACCACCTACGCATACGTGAACGCAAATGCCGTCAAACTCTCCGACAATTGGACGGCCCTCAGCATCTTGAAGCGGTCCATTCCTGGCGTATCACGCATTTCCCCTACCGCCATCCATGTATACAAAAACAACTTGCTCTACAGAATCAAGCACAGTCATCGGGTACTCGGAGGCCTGAGCATCACCCCGCTCAAGAAACGAAAATCCTTTTGGCTCTTTGTAGGCCTCGGGTATGATCACACGGCCTATCGGGGAGAGGTATTTGACAATAGTCTCCTGATAGATTCCGTCCGGGCATTTCCGGCCAGCTTGTTTTATCTGGAGAATGAACACCACCTCTTTCAACAAAAGCTGAGTTTCCGATATGAATTGTTCTTCATTCAATCTCTGGAGGAGCGAGCAGATTTCACCCTTTGGCTCATTCCCAGTCTGCGTTTCAAGCTGAATCAGCGGTTTTCTCTCGCGGTCGCCTATGATTATCGCTACCGGAATGTACACTTGGAGGGAATTCCCGCTTTCAATGACTTGATCTCTTTCAATCTCCAACTCCAGTTTGGTCAAGCTGCAAACCCTTGATTCTCCCTGTTCCCTCCTAGTAACCTTGGCTTCCTTTATTTGATTGGCCCAAGTAATTTTCAGCTTTCTTCTTACCTTAAGATGAGAATGTTACTTCTGGACGGCCCAACCTATCGAACATTGAAGCGAATCAGCGTACCCAAAGGACAGATCCTGCAACGCAGCGGAGAACGGAATACCAAGGTATATTATGTGAGGTCTGGTTTGTTGCGCAGTTATTCGATTGATGAAAAAGGAAAGGAACACATCTTCATGTTCGCACCGGAAGGCTGGATCATCGGGGACAACATTCCGCCGGAGGAACCATCCATGCTCTTCATCGAAGCCCTGGAACCTTCAGAGGTGATCGTGAATGAGAAAAACATCGAAAAAGAATCCAACCCCAAAAAACTGATTGCGCGAATTGCAGTTCTGCAAAAACGCATCATCCAATTGATGAGTTCCCCTGCGATCGAGCGCTACGAGGACTTCATGGCGACCTATCCCAATGTCAGTCAGCGGGTGCCGCAGCGGATGATTGCCTCTTATTTGGGCATCACCCCAGAGGCCTTGAGCAAGCTCAAACGAGAGCGAAACCAAAAGCAGTGATGGAATCAACCGCGCAAACCGGGTCTTAATCTAGGTTAATGCACAGGTGCGGACCGCTAGATAGATTTGAAGCAAATCCATCTAGCATCTTCACGTATGAAAAAGTTTCCTGTTCTATTCAACATATCGGCCGTCCTCTGGATCATCTGGGGCCTGGTTCATGTCCTCGCCGGAGTCTTGACCATGAAGGGCGTTCTTACGGGTGACATCAGCGCTTCTGTCGCTGGCATTGCAGATGCCGTTGACCCGAGCCTGGTCCAAATGGACTATCCCAAAGCTGCGGGTGCCATCATCGGCCAACATGGATTCAATCTCATGTGGATTGGCCTGGTCACCTTCATTTCTGCCTTCTATGTCTGGAAAGGAAATGCATCTGCCATTTATCTCGCGGCCATCACGGGTGGTTTGGCTGACCTGGGCTATTTTTTGTTCATGGACCTTGGGGGCCATGTCAAGTTTATCCCTGGGACGTTGATGACCATCGTCTCCGCTTCAGCCATCATCCTGAGTTTCTACGCCCTACGAGCCAATCAAAAAGCGTCCTAATTTCCCAGAATCTGTTCTCTTTTTCAGGTCCTTCTGCCATGGGAGGGCCTTTTTTCGTAACTTTCAGGATCCACTTGCTTAGGATCAACAAAGAGCTACCAGTTAGGCACTCCCTATGCACCCTCGTTTTTGGTTTCCCCTATTGATTGGCTTGGGCTTACGTCAGTTAGGTAGCCTCTCCCCTCCTCCCGAAGCGTTTTTTCCCACAAAAAAAGTCGTCTATTCCTATGCCGTTAGCCCGTACGGCGGGATTCGTAGCTTTGAGTTGAGAACTACGGAAAGGGAAGGGAAACGGTGGGTACATTTGGTTCCTCCCGATAGAAACGACCTCAAACAATTGCCCTCTCCCATTCGAAAAACGTGCCGTTGGGAACGAGACACCCTGTGGATCATGAGTGGCTATGATTATCGCTTTCAAGCATTTCCCTTCTTGGCGCCATATGCACCAACAGACACGATGGACTTTTTCCAATCAGAGATATATTTGTTGAAGAGAAGCAGATCTATTGGGGGACGGAGATGTTATCGCTTTCGAAGGCAGCATTCTCTCTCATCTGAGATCCTATATACTGATTTTTCCTACCTACAAGGAATCGGTTTTGTCCAGGTGGATATCATCAAGAGTCAAAGATACCCAGCCTTGAATTCTACCTGGGTCTTAAAGCAGATCAATGGCCTTGAGCTTCGCGAATTGATCCGAAAATATCCATCTCTTTCTTTGATTCCAGGGGAGACCATTGCTTCTCTTCCTGACCAATAGGCCAAGCCTCCATTTTTGCGACTTGGGGAATTGCCCCCACACAAAAATCCCCAGACCGCAGTAGCAGTCCGGGGCATATCTGGCAGAGAAAGCTACTTCTCGGCTCCCGCTTCTCGAATCTCGCTTCTCTATTCACACTTGGTGTGACCACAACTGTGGCAGGTCAGGCACCCTTCCTGATACACCAGGCTGGGGTTCTTACACTCGGGGCACTGGTTGTCGATGGCTTCGGTTCCGTCTGGGATGAAGCGCTTCAACGCACGAGCCACGCCATTCTTCCAGGTGTTCAGGTAATCCGCGTCCAAGTGCAGGGTACCCACCATGTGAACCACAAATGGCAAGGGCATGCCGTGGCGCAAGACCCCGGAAATCAACTTGGCGTAGTTCCAGTATTCCTTGTCAAAGGTGCGGGACAAGCCTTCGATGGTTACCCGGTAGTTGTCTTTGTCTAGGTATTGGAAATCGTATTGGGTGTTGCCCTGATCATCGCGATTCTTGAGTACCCAACCGGAATCTACCTGAGACAGAACCGAGAAAGAATCCTCTGCCTTACCCGTGAAGATTTCGTAGGGGCGATCATCATACAGTCCAACTACCGCTACCCACTTCTCCAGGTTGTTTTGGAAACGAACCACTTGAGCTTCCAACTTATGGGGACGCTTAGGGGCCTGGGTTTCGGTGAAGGTTACTTCTTTTTTGTTGCTTTTGTCGTTGTCGGCGATCAATACCCCGGAACGAGAGCCGTCGCGATAGATCGTGATGCCCTTACAGCCACTTTCCCAACCTGTCTCATAGATCTTGGCGACCATTTCCTCAG
>JBCCCJ010000825.1:0-3676 GCA_039033615.1 Bacteroidota bacterium | reverse complement strand
CTACGATCCTGCTTTCCGTCTAGTTCCCCCAAGAGTTTCCGAATGTTGTCTGCGGGATCGCAGGCGGGGCCAGCGCACATTTGTGGCCTTTATTCAATCCTCCTGAATGACTCCTCCTACTCCTTATATTGTTGGTATTTGTGGCGGTAGCGCCTCCGGGAAAAGTTACTTACTCCAGCGCCTTCTGGAGCAGCTGCCAGAAGAATCCGTGACCCTCATTTCGCTGGACAATTATTACAAACCCCTGGAAGAGCAGGTGCGCGACGAGGCTGGATTGGTGAATTTTGATCATCCGGACTCCCTGTACTTGGATCGCCTGACCGCTGACGTCAAGCGGATCATGGCAGGCGAGACCGTCATTCAAAAAGAATACACCTTCAACAATCCGTTCACCCACGCCAAGGACATTGTGCTCAAACCGGCTCCTCTGATCATTCTGGAAGGCTTGTTCGTGTTTCATCCTCAGGCGCTGCAACCTCTGCTCCATCTCAAGGTATTTGTAGAGGCGCACGAACACATCAAATTGGCCCGCCGACTTCGCAGAGACAATGCAGAAAGGGGCTACACCATCGAGTCCATTTTGACAGATTACGCCAAATATGTGGCTCCGATGTACCACCAGTTTGTGGCTCCTACCAAGGAAACCTGCGACCTCATCGTACCAAACCATGACCACATGGAAGGAGCCTTAACCGTACTCAAACATCATCTCTTGGCAGTGTTGCGAGGAGATAGCTGAGAAGCGCAGAGAGCACAAATGCCTCCTGTACATTTATTTACACATGTGAATCTGTCAACAGACGCATGATCGAGGCCTTGACCTGTTCGGCTCGTTCACTTGATTTGGGGCCGTCATGGGTGACATGCTGCAAGAAATTGGCACCTTCTACCAGGGTCAACATCATCTCAGCTGCCCGTCGAGGGTCCTGAACTTGAATGATGTTTGCCTGGTGGGCGAGCTGAATTTCTTCTACCAATTGGTCGATGACTCGCTGATACAGCCCCACAAATTGCTCATTGATTTTTGGATCCCGCAAACCAAGGGTGTAGCAACTGTAAAAGACGATGTTGTTCATGATGCGCTCCCAATCAATGCGGGAGACCACATCAAGTACATCCCCCCAGCGATCCTGGGAGTTAGACTCCTCTGAGAAATCAGGGAGAATGTGTTCTGAATAGGTGGAAATGATGTATGCAATCAAGTCCAGCACCATCGCTTCCTTGGTCGAAAAATAGTGAATGATTAAACTAGGGTTGACATCCATGCGCTTGGCAATTTTGGCAATGGATGCTCCCTCAAATCCTTCATCTATGATGACTTGGTAGAAGTGGGAGAGGATTTCTTGTTTGCGAACAACAGCCTTGCTTTTTCTTCCCATGTGTTTGCAAAGTAGGAAAGTGAATGAGCTTTTTTGTGTTGAAAATATATTCTGGGTGTATCATGTGCAGGGCAGGGAGTAAGATACAGAATCTCTAGCGGTTTTGTGCGACAACTGAGACAATTTTGTTTACGGACCATTTGAGAATTGAGAAATCAATTGCCATTCTCTAGATAATTTCGGGCCATCCTATACAGAATATTTCGCTGAGCGGCATACATCTCCTTATTCTGATGAAGGCGGTCGTAATGATTGAGTCCTTCTACCAACAGGATCAAGAAATGGGCCGCATCTTCCAGGGAAGGCACCTGAATAAATCCATGCGCTTGGGCTTGGCTCAATTCCTGAAACAGGAAATCATGTAAGACTTGGTGATTGGCCTGAAAGCGCTCCCGAATGCGAGGATGCCGAAAAATCAGGGCGAAGCAACTGTAATACACCGCACTCTCCGTCAGTTCTTGCCATTCGGCACTGAAGAGCGCCTGGAGCATGTATTCGTAGCGGTCTCTGGGGGCAATGAGTTGGGCCATCTCTGGGAGGTAGTGATCCTGATATTGCTCCATCATGTACTCCACCAGAGAGAGAATCAATTCTTCTTTGGTATGAAAATAATGCACCAGCAGACTGGAGTGCATTCCCATTTTTCGCGCTAGCTTGACGGTCGAGGCTCATTCGATTCCCTCTTCCCGCACCAACTCGAAAAAATGCGCCAGAATTTCTTTCCTCCTGACGGCGGCCAAACTTTTTCGTCCCATATGCAATCCCCTTGATGTTCTCGGCTAAGAAAGAGATGTTTTTATTTAGTGAGCACTCAATATATTATCTAATAAGTTTGGAAGATCGTCATTTTTCCCTTTACTTTTAAGTTAGATCGCCTCGATCAATTGATTCTTACCCCTATTTGTTAGCATTATGAACGCTCACAACTGGCTGGTAGCCACGCTACTACTACTCCTTTTTCCGGCCTTGGCTTTTGCTCAAAACCCCAAAGAAATCCGTAAAGAACTGCAGACTCAGTTCATCATGGCGGAAGAAGGGGATACCATTCACATTCCTGCAGGTACCTACCATTCTGATGGAAGCATTTCCCTGGACGAGAAGAAAAACGTCGTCATCATGGGGGCTGGTATGGAAGCCACCACCATTTCCTTTGATAAGCAGATCGAAGGGGCGGAAGGCTTTCGCATCGCCAATTGTGAAAATATAGAAGTCCGGGGCCTCACCTTGCAAGATGCACGGGGAGACCTGATCAAGGCGATGGATACCAAAGGCATTGCTTTCTACGATGTGCGGGTAGAGTGGACCGGCAAGCCCAAAACCTCCAATGGTGCCTACGGCTTTTATCCGGTTCAATGCTCCACCGTGCTCATCGACAAGTGTGAAGCCATCGGTGCGTCTGATGCCGGAATCTATGTCGGTCAATCGCACAACATCATCGTCCGCAACAGCCTGGCCTATCACAACGTCGCGGGCATCGAAATTGAGAACTCTACGATGGCCGATGTGTACAATTGCGATGCACACGACAATACTGGCGGTATTTTGGTTTTTGACCTGCCGGATTTACCCAAGAAAGCAGGCGGCAATGTGCGGGTGTACAACAATAGAGTGCGGGAAAATAACTACAAAAACTTCGCTCCTAAAGGAAACTCGGTGGCATTTGTCCCTCCGGGTAGCGGGATTGTGATCCTAGCGACCAACAATGTCGAAGTTTATGGCAATGAAGTCGTCAACAACCGCACGGCCGGTCTGTCCATTGTGAGCTATTACTTCACCGAACGTCCAATCAAGGATCAGGAGTATTACCCTTATCCAAGTTCGATCAACGTCCACAACAATCAATTTCAACGGGAACGCAAACGACCTACTTTCAAAAACAAAGTCGGCTTGCTGCTTTGGAGCAAATTCAAAAAAGATGTACCAGACATCATGTATGATGGCATCATTGATCCAGATCGCAAGGGAGCCAACGGATTGCTGACAGACGAATACGCGATCTGTATCCGGAACAATGGCGACGCCAAATTCGCCTTCCTTGATGCAGAGAACAATTTCGACGAAATCAGCTTTGATCTGACTCCTTATGACTGCGAGCGCCAACCATTGGATGCGCCCGGACTCAGCAAAGCCAAATGATGTGTTGAATTTATGCGTGTAAAGAAGTATCTCTGGGCAGCCATGTTGCTGCCCCTCTTTGGGTTTTGGCAGCCCCAATCACCGGAGGCCACCAAAGGCTATCCCTTGAAGTTGTCTGAGTACGGTTTTTTTCAGGGCAATCTTGCGGAACAGATTCCGGT
>JBCCCJ010000824.1:0-3677 GCA_039033615.1 Bacteroidota bacterium | reverse complement strand
GAATGAACAAACGAAAGGTATTCAACCTGATCATTTTGGAATCCTTGCTACTGTCCTTGGTAGGAGTGCCGCTAGGCCTGTTGGCAACCGAAATCACGGTCGGATTCTTGGGTAGCTATGGGCTGGATCTCTCCAGTTTTTCGGAAGGCCTCTCTCAAATGGGCATGAGTTCCAAGGTGTTTCCCGTCATGGATCGATCTTATTACTTCATCGTAGCCATCAACATCCTGATCGCGGCATTCATTGCCTCTATCTATCCGGGTTTCAAATCGTTGGGGATGCAAGGGGCAACGCCTCGCTTTTTCCTGGTCGTGTTGGTCTCCATGTTCCTGACTCCAATTGCCGGATTGCTCCTGACCTATTTCCTGATCCGAAGAGCTCGCTTCACCAGTACCGCAGAGAATTTGGCGAGATAATTTTTTCAAGGACCATATTTCAGGGTTCAAGGTTCAAAAAAAGCTTGCTTCATTCCTTCGGAAAAGCGAAAGTTCCCTGTTCCCTGTTCCCTGTTCCCTGTTCCCTGTTCCCTGTTCCCTGTTCCCCACTAGTCAACCACTTCATCATGAATGTAGTAGAAACCAAAAACGTACATAAAATCTACGAAGGCGTAGAATCTGTTCACGCAGTAAATGGCGTAGATCTCAGCATAGAAGCCGGGGAATTTACCGCCATTGTTGGTCCTTCCGGTTCCGGCAAAACCACCTTCCTGAATTTGATCGGTGGCCTGGACAAGCCTACTTCCGGTGAAGTGTTGGTAGGAGGGCTGGATATGGCTGGTTTGAACGAGAACCAACTCACCGAATTCCGGTTGGAAAACATCGGCTTTGTCTTTCAGGCCTACAACCTGATCCCGGTATTGACCGCACAGGAGAATGTAGAATTCGTGATGCTCTTGCAAAATCAACCCAAGGAACAGCGAGAGCAGCGGGTAACAGAGTTGATGACCGCGGTGGGCTTGGCTGATCGAATGAAGAATCGCCCCAACCAATTATCTGGTGGGCAGCAGCAGCGAGTGGCTGTCGCCCGGGCCTTAGCTCCTAAACCAAGATTTGTGCTGGCCGATGAGCCGACGGCGAATTTGGATTCCAAGTCCACGGCAAATCTGTTGGATATCATGGCTCGACTGAATCAGGAGGAGGGCATCACCTTCATTTTTTCTACCCACGACCAGCGAGTGATCGACCGCGCCCGAAGGGTTATTACCCTGGAAGACGGAAAAATTGTGAGCGACGAACATCGAGACTGATCTCACTCCCAAGTACAATGAATATGAATCGCTTTTATCGCTGGTCGCTGGGGCTGTTGTTGGCATGCTTAGGGCCCCTGGTGTTCGCTCAGGATGGGGAACCTAAGAAGTACGAAATCAATGGCTACGTCAAGTATCTGCAAACCACCACCTTCGCCAAGGTTCAGGGCTTTCCCCTGACCAACAATCTCATTCACAACCGCTTCAACTTCCACTATTATCCAAATGAGCATTGGACCTTTGCAGTAGAGGCCAGGAATCGGCTTTTTTATGGAGAGCAGGTGAAACTGGATCCTACGTTCGGAAGACAGATCGACGTATATCCCAGTGAAATTGACCTTTCCGTCCGCTGGGCAGACAATCAGAATCTGGTCCTGCACAGCATTCTGGATCGGGCTTACGTGAACTATGCCTCTGATAAATGGGACGTTCGATTGGGAAGACAGCGCATCAATTGGGGCGTCAACCTCGCCTGGAATCCCAATGATCTGTTTAATGCCCTGAATTTCCTGGACTTTGATTACGAGGAACGCCCAGGCAACGACGCCTTGCGGGTACAATATTATCCGGGGATGTTGTCCCGCCTGGAGATAGCGATCGCCCCAGGAGATTTCGACAGTACGACCGTCGCTGCTATGCTCTACCGTTTCAACTTGAAAGGGTATGATGTCCAGGCCATTGCGGGATACTATCAGGGGCAACTGGCGCTTGGCGGGGGCTGGGAAGGCAACATTGGCGGCGCTGGTTTCAAGGGGGAAGGTACCTACTTTCATCCGTTAACAAAGGTCGCAAGAGATACCAGTGATGCCCTTGGGTTGGCCTTGACGGCTGATTATTTGCTGGGAAATGGAATCTACCTAAGTGTTGCTGGATTGTACAATTCCGATGGCGACAAGGCAAACCTGACCAGTGGGGCAGCCTTGTTTTCTGGGGCAGCAACGGGCTTGCAACCTTCTGCGAGGAATTTGTTCCCCGCAGAATGGACCTTTTTGGTTCAGGGGTCTGGGAATCTCACGCCCTTGCTAAGCGCTAGTGGAGGAGTCATGTATGCGCCCAATTCTGCCTTTGGAGAAAACATGACCATCTTCATTCCCTCTTTGACTTATTCAATCAAAGAAAACTGGGACATCGATCTGATTGGTCAACTCTTCTTCTCCCAGATTGATCCATTTAGCTATCAACCCCTGGCTTCTTCCGCCTTTTTTCGCTTGAAGTGGAGCTACTAACAAGGTTCAAATTTGAGGGCTTTCACAGGGACCATATCTCAGGGTTCAGGGATCAAAAAGGCTTGCTTCAATCCTTCGGATTTTTGAAAGTTCCCTGTTCCCTGCCTACAGCAACGGTTCCAACGCATCCAATTCCAGGCAAAAAAGCCTGCCTTCGGCGGTATTCCTTTGTTCACAACTGATCCAAAAGCGATTTTCGTCCCGAAATACCACGGCCTCCATTTGAAAGTAATCCTCAAAATTGATGCGGTGGGCGATGACGTCAGCCTTGCCAAACTGTGCAATTTGCATCAGGCCGGGAAACACCCATAAAAAAGGCATAGGCTCCCCATTCCATTCATATCCAACCAAGGCGAGACTTCCACTCTCAGACTGAAAATCTGCCCCCGTGATGGTGCCCTGCACATCAAACTCGCTGATTCGTTTTGCTGCAACCTTGCCAGTATCAGTTGGCAGTTGATATAAGGTGCTGCGTTGATTACCTCGGTTTTTGGTAAACAGCCACAACTTCCCTTCCCAGGCGACCATGGCTTCGCAGTCAAAGTTGTGATCATCAGAAGCCTGGAGATTCTCTTGTTCTGGATAATGAAATTGGATTTCCCCTTCGCTGAGAACAGAAGCGCCATCCTCGGCGCTCAGAACAGCGGCCTTGCTAACTTTGAAAATTCGGAGATTGTCCCGATAGCCAGCATTGTTTCCCATGTCTCCGATATAGATCCAGGCCGAATCACTCGCCAATTCTTCCCAATCCTGATTTTCAGCCCCTTCGATCCGGATTCGTCGGAGCACTTTCCCATTTGCAGGATCCAATTGATAGAGGAGTGGTTCATCTCCACTGTCATTATGCGTCCACAATTGATCATCAATCCATAACAGACCAGAAGTCTCCCTGACTTGAGAGTCGAGGTGCTCGATACATACCGGAGCTTCGTATCTGGGGTAGATGGCAGAATGGGTGGGGGACTGGCAAGCCAGCAACAGGATCAAAGCAATCCAAATCAGATAGCGAAATAGGGCGGGCATTGGAAGGGGATTAATGTGAGCTAAGTTCGCACGATTCTTGAAAAATGACAATTCTCTCTTCTCCCACTTTCTCCCACAGTGAGTAGATTTTTGCCGCTTTTTCCCACCGAGCCTTACTTTTTGCTGCGATTTCCCTCGTTTTTACTCTGGATTCGGAAGAGCTATGAGAGAGAGAAAGAAAT
>JBCCCJ010000823.1:0-3694 GCA_039033615.1 Bacteroidota bacterium | reverse complement strand
GGCGAGCAAAATCAAGGGTGCCCTCCCCTACTGGCGCAAAACGGCCTTGCTCGTCCATGTCTTTGACGTGCCAGGATTTGATGCGACCTGCCGCTTTGTGAAAGTAATCAATGGGCTCGGCTCCGACTTTGATGGCCCAGTAGAGATCTAGTTGGAATGAGAGATGCTCAGGATTGGAGTTTTCGATGAAATAGTCCATGGGGACGATGCCCTTGGCATTGGGGGTAAACTCAAAGTCGTGGTTGTGGTAGAGGCACTGAATCCCGGCAGCATGGCATTTCTCTGCGATGGTATTGATGATGCTCATGACTTCTTCCACCTCTTCACTCATGCCGAGGACTCCGGTTTCTGGATCAAAGGTAAAATGTCCCATGGGCGGAATGGGAATCACGAAATACTGAAAACCAGCGGCCTTGGCAGCGGCGATCATTTCATCGGCATTGTCTTGGGTAACGTCGCCGTGGTGAGAACTCATGGGCTGCAAGCCAATTCCTTCCAGGTATGCCTTGAATTCGGTAGGCGGCATGCCATAGAAGTTGCCTTCGGAATAGCCAGCGGCTTCGACGTAGGCATAGCCCATGTCGGCTACGGCTTGTAGCACTCCTTTCGGATTGGTGGCCATGGTATCGCGCAGGGTGTAGAGGGCCAGACCGCCCATCGGGCTGATGGCTGTTTCTACGGCAGCAGACTCAGGCTCAGTTGTGGTGGTAGTGTTGCTTGGGCCACAAGCGAGAAAACTAAGGCCCAACATGATCGCAAAAATGGTAGTAGTTGGAAAACGCATAACGGCTATCTTGAATAGGTTCAGATGGAGAAACAAAGAAGAACCACGCTTGAATGGTCTCCTCGATGGTCAATATTAACCAAAAAATAGGAAGGATGCGTGTGAGCCCGAAGCCCTCATCGCCAGGCCCTTTCCTGAATTGGAATGATTGACGGAAATCCTGTACCTTTTGTCGCAAATTCCCAATCCATGATGAAGCTACCTACTCTGGTCGCGCTAGCCGTATCTCTCTGCTTATTGAGGTGCCACTCCACGGCTCAGGAGGCATTCCTCTTCTCTTATTTTCAGAATAATGGGGAAGATGGCCTGCATCTGGCCTACAGTACAGATGGCTTGAATTGGATTCCCCTGAAGGACAATCAGTCATTCCTCACCCCTACCGCCGGTCAGGATCAACTTATGCGTGATCCTTGCATCATTCAGGGGCCGTCTGGCGCGTATCATATGGTCTGGACGGTAAGTTGGCATGAGCAAGGCATCGGCTATGCCCATTCAGAGGATCTGATTCACTGGTCAGAACAGCAGTATTTGCCAGTGATGGAGCATGAACCCGATGCGCGCAATTGCTGGGCGCCTGAGTTATTTTATGATGAAGCTAGCGGGCAATATCTGATCTATTGGGCCACCACGATTCCCGGACGTTTCCCAGAAACGGATTCTTCAGGTGATAAGGGCTACAATCATCGGATGTACTACACCTTGACCTCAGACTTTCAGACCTTCTCCCCCACGCGTCTGCTATACGATCATGGCTTCAACGTGATTGATGCTACCATCCAACGGGACCAGGGGGAATATGTCATGTTTTTGAAGGATGAAACCAAGTATCCAACTCCTGAAAAAAACATTCGGATTGCACGCAGCAAACACCTGACTGGCCCGTACTCCCCGCCAGGGCCGCCCATCACTCCTGATTGGGTGGAAGGCCCTACGGTATTGAAGGATCAGAGGACGTGGAGGGTCTATTACGACGAGTACACTCGAAAGCATATGGGAGCGATGCAATCCTCCAACCTGGAGACCTGGACTGACATCACGGATCAATTGAACTTTCCGGAGGGGACCAGACACGGGTCGGTGTTTCGAGTTTCTCCTGCGATCCTGGAAGGCCTCCTGAAACAGTGATCTCTGAAACATTGGGACGGGAATCGTTTTTGTCCTTACTTTCCCCCATGACTTTCTCGTCTCCATTATTTTTTCCTCTCTCATATCATTTTTCTCTCCCATGACTCCCTATCTTTGGTTTGATACTCAGGCAGAAGAAGCGGCTCACTTATACCTTTCCATATTCCCGGAATCCTCCCTCGACAAGGTCAATCGCCCGGGTGGTCAGGTGATGATGGTGGAATTCAGCCTTGCTGGTCAGCCTTTCATTGCGTTGAATGGAGGCCCGATGTTCAGCTTCAATCCTTCGGTCTCCTTGTATGTGGTGTGTGAAACGGAGGAGGAAATCCAAGAGATGTGGGAAAAATTGGCAGAGGACGGTAAGGTCTTGATGCCATTAGATGCCTATGCCTGGAGTGCCAAATACGGCTGGGTTCAAGATCGCTATGGCTTGTCCTGGCAATTGAGCTTAGGCAAAGGAGCGGCAGGCGGCCAAAAAATTTCTCCCGCCTTCCTATTTGCCGGAGAGCAACGTGGAAAAGCCGAAACTGCCATCCAGCAATACACTTCGCTTTTTCCGAATTCTGAAATTCAGGATCTATCCCGCTATGAAGCAGGAGACAGCGATCCAGCCATTGGTACCCTCAAACACGCCGAATTCACCCTCAAAGGGATGAGTTTCAGGGCTACGGACAACAGCCATGATCACGGGGGTTCATTCAATGAGGCGATTTCCTTTGTCATTCATTGCCGGAATCAAGCGGAAGTCGATCATTATTGGGAGCAACTTTCGGAGGGAGGAGAGGAAATGATGTGTGGCTGGCTCAAAGATCGCTTTGGAGTGGTGTGGCAAATACTTCCCGATGAACTGATCCACCTGATCAATGATCCCGATCCTGAGCGGGCGCAACGGGCTTCCGGAGCCATGATGCGCATGCGCAAAATCGACATCGACACCATCCACAAAGCCGCCAATGGAGAACTTCCTCCTATTTTCAGTGTACAGGCGATGGTGATGGCTCCGATTTGGGAAGTCTGGGAAAAGTGGACCCAGCCCGAGCACATCATCCATTGGAATTTCGCAACAGATGCCTGGAACGCCCCAGCCGCAACCAGTGATTTGCAGGAAGGAGGAGCTTTTTCTTATCGCATGGAAGCCAAAGATGGGAGCATGGGCTTCGATTTTACTGGCACCTTCACCACCGTACAAGCGCCCCATCGACTGGGCTATCGGATGGAAGATGGCCGGCAGGTCGAGCTGCTTTTCTCAGAGGCAGAAGGAGGCACCTTTGTGATGCAAGACATAGAAGCGGAGAATCAAGCCCCGATTGAGCGGCAACAACAAGGCTGGCAGGCCATCATGAATCACTTCAAGCGATATGTGGAGGGGCAATAGCCGTTGGGAACGGCTCCTGTTGCGGAGTTTTGCCATTCTAGTCCTATATTACCCCCGCTTTCCTACCTACTACTAACGCTTGAATCGAAATGACGCATACCAACGTCTTTGGAGTATGTATGGAGTATGGGCTGGGAGCCCTGCTCTTGTTGATTGGCTTATCCGCCTGTGGAGAAGAAAGGAGCGAGACAGTTGCTGCATCCCAACCAGCCACGGTCTCGATCACCCAAAGCCCGTACGGCACCTTACCAGACGGACAGTCGGTCGAGCAATACACCATGCGCAATGCGCTGGGCATGGAAGTCAAGGTGATCACCTATGGGGGCATCATCACTTCCTGGACCGCTCCTGATCAAAACGGGACCTATGAAAATATCGTGCTGGGCTTCGATAGCCTGAGTCTGTATGTC
>JBCCCJ010000822.1:0-3697 GCA_039033615.1 Bacteroidota bacterium | reverse complement strand
TGGAGCGGATCAAAAAAGGCGAAAACACCATCTCCGTTACCGGAAATGTCCTGCGGGATTACTTGACCGATCTCTTCCCCATTCTGGAACTCGGGACCAGTGCCAAAATGCTGTCCATCGTTCCCTTGATGCAAGGCGGTGGCTTGTTCGAAACGGGAGCGGGCGGTTCTGCGCCTAAGCACGTGCAGCAATTTGAAAAAGAAGGGCACCTGCGTTGGGATTCTTTGGGAGAATACCTCGCGCTGGCCGTTTCTTTTGAGCACTTCGCCAAAACCACTGACAATCCTCGTGCCCAGGTTCTCGCTGATACGCTGGATTGGGCGACCGGACAATACTTGCAGCAGCGCAAATCTCCTTCCCGTAAGGTGAATGAGCTCGACAACCGAGGAAGTAGTTTCTACCTGGCAACCTTCTGGGCGCAAGCCTTGGCCAATCAGGACACCGATGCAGATTTGAAAGCGATTTTCGCTCCCGTAGCTCAGGCCCTGACTGAAAACGAAGGCAAGATCGTCGATGAATTGAATGCGGCTCAGGGAGCCGCGCAGGATGTTGGCGGCTACTACCAACCCAATGAAGCTCTGGCAGCGAAGGCAATGCGCCCCAGTGAGACCTTGAACGCGATTGTGGCAGGGATGAAGCGTTGATCCGAATCCAATCCCCCTTTGATATAGAGGCTGTCTCCAACGAGGCAGCCTCTTTTTTTGTGGGCAAGAGCCGATAGCAATGAGAAAAGTCACCTCTCATGAGAAGCAGAAGCATTCATTTCCCGGATGGTAGTTTTTTACTTGTACTCAATAGCAAAACTATTACTCCAACCATTGTTACACGTACCAAGGAACCTTCCATCCCTATGTCTCAATCGAATTCTAGCACCGCCACAGCTCCTGAATTAGCTGTTCCTTTTGCCCTACCGGAAGAGGTAGCGCAACTCCTGAAAGCAGCCCCTTCGGTCACTTGGTTTGACCGGACGGAAGAGATACTAGCCGCTTCCACTGGACCTCAACAAACCGACACCTTCGAAGTGGCCTTTGACCTCCCAGACGGTACTCGTTTTGTGGAAGCCGAGGTCATGCGGGTCAACAACGGGCTTGCCGCCAATTATCTGGAAGCCTACATGCGTCGGCGAGATCCCGATTGTATGGTCATTGGTGACGATCTTCCTACGGAAAAAACCAGCTGGCGTGATCGCTTTGGTGGGGATTTCTCCAGCATGCGTGAAGAAACCTTCGACTGGTTGGCAACTCAGGATCTGGCAGTATTTGCCTTTGAATCTGGGCGGGCGGGCCTGGGAGGGGGCGCCTTGGTCGTTGCCCCTGCCAATTGTGGCTTCTTTGCGCTGGGTCTGGCCTTGTTGCAAGGCATAGAAGATCGGAGAAACCTAGGACCAGGCTTTACAATCAAATCCATCATCTACGTCGCGCCCCCTTTTCGCCATACGCACTTTGACGGCAAACAAGTGGTGGTTCACAACCGCAGTTCCGAGCGCCATGAGCTATTTTCCTACAACCTCTACCCAGGACCCAGTGCAAAAAAAGGCATCTATGGAGTGTTGATCGGACAAGGCGAAAAAGAAGGCTGGGTCACCGCCCACTGTTCTACGGCAGAAGTCATCAGTCCCTACGACAACAGCACCGTAGTCATGCACGAAGGCGCCAGCGGAGGCGGAAAAAGCGAAATGCTGCAATATGTCCACCGTCTGCCCGATGGTCGGATTTTGTTGGGCCACAACTTGAAAACCGGCGTAGATCGCTTGCTTCGCCTGCCCCAGGGATGTACCATCCGCCCCGTAACCGACGATATGGCGCTTTGTCATCCGATGTTGGAAGGGCCCACACACAAACTTAAGTTGATCGATGCAGAAGAAGCCTGGTTTGTGCGGGTCAATCACATCGAACAGTACGGCGTGGATCCCCAGCTGGAGTCCTTGACGATCCATAACCCTGATCCGCTGCTTTTCCTCAACATCGAGGCGCAACCCAATAGCACCGCCCTAATATGGGAACATATCCAAGACGCCCCTGGCACCCCCTGCCCCAACCCAAGGGTCATCCTTCCCCGTCGCTCCGTCCCTGATGTGGTCGAGGGTAGCGTGGCGGTAGATGTTCGCAGTTTTGGCGTACGGACTCCGCCCTGTAGCCAGAAAAACCCTAGCTATGGCATCATTGGCCTCTTCCACCTGCTTCCTCCTGCCCTGGCCTGGTTGTGGCGATTGACGGCCCCCCGAGGCCATGGCAACCCGAGCATTGTGGACACAGGGGGCATGACCAGCGAGGGGGTTGGTTCCTACTGGCCCTTCTCAACCGGAAAACGTAGCACCCAAGCCAATTTGCTGCTGGAACAGTTTGAGCAATACCCCAATATGTGCTACACCCTCACCCCCAACCAGCACATTGGTATCTGGAAAGTAGGCTTCATGCCTCAGTGGTTGATGCGTGAATACCTGACTCGCCGCGGCAGCACCTCTTTCGCTCGTAGTCAGGTTTCAGAAGCCCGGGCGACCCTGTTGGGCTACGAAATGGACCAGGTGGTGATTGAAGGGGAAAAAATTCCCATCCGCTACCTCAAGGTGTACAAACAAGTGGAAGTCGGGACCGAAGGCTATGACGCCGGGGCAAAAATCTTCGATCAGTTTTTCCGCGACCAACTGGCCAAATACCCCTTCTCCGAGTTCACTCCACTGGGGCAGCGCATCGTGCAGTGCTTCTTGGACGGAGGCACCCTCCACGATTATGAAGCGTTGATCACCTCGAATTTGATTCGAGGGTAGGATATCAATCTTTCGGTTAAGTTATGATGGAAGAGGCTCGCTGATCGGCGAGCCTCTTTTGGATATCGGGCATATGTCGGCCAGCCAGCAAAGCGCTTCCGAGAAATCGGAGAACTTCCCTCAAAAATATCTCATGAATCAATTCTGGAAGCCCTTTGGTATAAGTTTGCTGGCAGCTACTGCAGTCGCGATGGGTTGGATGAGCATGGCAAGTACTTCGCCTTCTGTCCCAGTCGAATCAGCTCCCGTAGTCGTGGTAGAATTGTTCACCTCGCAGGGCTGCCACAGTTGTCCCTCGGCAGATGCGAATTTGCGGGCGTTGGTGGCGGAAGCGGAACAAACCGGGGTCCAGTTGATTCCCTTGGCTTTTCACGTCGATTATTGGAATTATCTGGGCTGGAAGGATGTCTTCAGCGAAGAAGCCTACTCCTTGCGGCAGCGGGCGTATGCCCAGCACCTTGGTTCCGGGGTATATACGCCACAAATGGTCTTCAATGGCTCTTCAGAATGCATTGGCTCCCGAAAAGGAGAAACCCGAAGTTTGATTCAACAAGCCTTACAAAGCCGACGCAAGCTTTCCATCCAGGCCCACATTCAGCCTGCTTCTGCTGAACAGCGATTGTCTGTATCCTATCAACTGCCCGCCGAAGCAACAGGAACCTACCTGCACATCGCCTTGGTGGAAACGGGTTTGGAAGTACCCATTCGTCGAGGAGAAAATGGCGGCAAAACCCTGGCGTACGATCATGTGGTGCGCAGCTATGCCACTCACCAACTGACGGATGGTTCTTTGCAAGGGCAGCTCACGCTGGAATTTGCAGAGGACGTCCAACTGAGCAATAGCAAGGTGGTCGCGTATGTGCAGGAGGGAGAAGTAGGAGCCGTTCTGGGAGCAGTGCAGATGCCTGTTTTGTAAAGAAAAGTAGATCC
>JBCCCJ010000821.1:0-3698 GCA_039033615.1 Bacteroidota bacterium | reverse complement strand
TGGTACTGCTTTGGCAGCTCCACAGACAAACCGCCCATCCTAGCAGGCTCCAATTGATCCAGTTTTTCATATCGTTCCTTTGGGGTTCATGATCCGTAAATGGGTATGGAGCGTGGCATTGGTAATTGGGAGATAGCCAATGGGAAAAACACCTACTTTGCTGGTTACAATGCGACGCTACACCACTGGACATTTTCAGAAAACGCCATATTATGTTGGCACTCAACCATGACGTCGCCTGCAGCGGACCCTCCTTTTTGTCCGCACAAAAAGGAGGCAAAAAAGCGCCGAAGTCCCAGTCCAACGCCACTTTCCTCCCCAAACCTCGGACGCAGTTTATTCCGAAGAAATCGGAATGGCCAACCCGCCGTTGTGGTGAGAGCTGCGTGATGAAGCCATCATTTGGACTTTTGTCCAGTGGTATGTCCCGAGCTACAGCTTATCGGCGACAATCCTGCCTCTGACAGCGAAGCGATCTGACCTCTGACTTCTCGCAGCGAAGCGGTCTCCCCTAAAAATCATCCACCGCCCGATAGGCCGCAATCAGCTTCTCCTCTCCTTCTTTATCCGGGAAATAATTGCCATGCTCCATCCCCAAAATGCCCGTAAAGCCTTTTTCCTGGATGTGCTGGAAGACATTTTTGTAATTGATCTCTCCGGTGGTAGGCTCCTTACGGCCCGGATTGTCGCCGATCTGGAAGTAGCCAATCTCATCGTAGGAGGCATCAATGTTAGGGATCAGGTTGCCTTCCTGAATCTGCTGATGATAGAGATCACACAAGATTTTACAGGCGGGGCTGTCGACCGCGCGGCAGAGCGCATAGCCCTGGGCCATTTTGGTCAGAAACAGACCCGGATGATTGCGGAAATTCAAGGGCTCCAGTACCATGGTCAGGTCATGGGGTTCTAGGATGTCCGAGGCACGGCGTAAGGCTTCCATCACATTCGCCGTTTGGTAGCCCATATCCAGACGCATATCCACGTGGCCTGGAACCACCGTCATCCACTTGGCATTCACCCGCTTGGCCACCTCGACCGATTCCTTCATCTCCGTCAAAAACTGATCGAGAAACTCCTGCTTCCCAGAACTCAGACTGGGCTCTTTCCAATGAATGGTGTGCGCCACAAACACCCCCATTTCCAGCCCCCGCTTCTCCATCGTTTCGGCCATTTTTTTCTGAAGGCTCACCTCTCGCTTCTTCATGCCATTGTCCTCAAAGGCCATAAAGCCCTGATCCGCCATGAAATTCAACTGGTCGATGGGATCTTCCCCCGCCGAATGCTTAAACATGCCCAAGTGAGGCGCATATTTCATTTGAAAAGGATCCGCTTTGGGAGTGGCTTTCTTCGCGAGCAAAGAAGCTCCACTCATGCTCACCCCCGCCGCAGCCAGGCCAGCCATGCTTTGTTTCACAAAAATTCTTCGGTTCATTGTAGTAGGAGTTGGTGAATTGGTTAGGTAGTGAATTGGTTGCTTAGTGGTAGCGCGGACTTCCAGGCCGCGTCGTTGTCGTTAAATAGGTAGATGGGCTAGTTGCTTAGTGGTAGCGAACTTCCAGGCCGCGTCGTTGTCGTTGAATGCGTAGATGGGCTAGTTGCTTAGTGGTAGCGCGGACTTCCAGGCCGCGTAGTTGTCGTTGAATGGGCTGATTGATGAATTGGGATTTAAAGAAACCTCTGACAACCAAGTATGCTGACTTCTTCCTTTTATGTTGGGCGTGCCCCTTCGGCCTGCTACGCAGACCTTCGGGTCGGGTGCTATCGGGGTTCGCTGTCGCTCCGTCTTCCACTTCGTTCCAGACCGACTCCTAGCGGAGCCGCCCTTTCGCCCCCTCACGCTCGCCACAGGCGAAAGGATAGCGCGCCGACCCTTTTTCATTTATCATTTTGCATTCTGTGGTTTTTCATTTCTGATATGTTGGGTCTTTGACTGGGTTATACCTCAGACCTAACAGCTTTTCCCGACCTGCCTTTCCTGACAAAGCTGTTAGGTCGCTCGCCTTTGGCAACCTCTCCCTCTTTTGTCGGACGGAGTCCAGCGCTACCTATCACCACTGCCCCAACACTGCTTCCATAAGGTCAGCGGGAAATTCTTGTGAGAGTTGTTCGAGAAAGGCTTCTTCTCCGATTTCTGGTCCAAGTTCCACCTCTTCTGCTGGTTCCCGGGACAAAAACAAAATCTGCACCTGACAGGGGTTTCCCAATTGCCCAATACCGAGTTGGCCGAGTTCTTCTATGGTCGCGATACTCGCGATGGAAGCCCAGGCATCTGCCAGCATTCCCTGACCCGCAATCACACTCACCAGGCGCTGCTCGGTCTGCCCATAGCCCGTCCGGGGATCAATCAAATGAGAATAACGCACCCCTTCCGCTTCCAGATAGCGATAAGCATCTCCCGACGTGGCGATGGCACAAAGGCTCAGGCTTTGTACTTCATAGGTCAAGACGCCTCGCTGATCCAGGCTTGGCAATTGCACTTCCCAACCATTTTTCCCTGGTGGGGGAGCGCCGAGGAAAAGATCTCCGCCTGCATCTACCAGCGCGATTGGATGGCCATATTCCTGCGCCATCACTCGATAGGCGGCCTCCGCCGCATAGCCTTTGGCAATGCCTCCCAGGTCTAGGCGCATATTTGGCACCACCAGCTCCACTTTTCGTTTCCGGGGATGAAGTCGAATGTTGGAGGATCCTACTTGAGCTTGGGCTGCGGCGATGGCACTCGCTTCCGGCATTTCCTGGCGTCGGAATCCCCGCCGCCAGAGCTTACTCAACGGCCCGATGCTCACATCAAAGGCTCCCTGACTTTTCTCAGACAAGGCTTGGGCAGCTTTCAGGATGATCCACAGATCTTCGCTGACCGCCACTTTTTGTCCACTCCCAGCAGTGGCAGACAAGCGACTCAACTCACTGTTGGAATCATAATCACTCAGAATGGCGTTTAATTCATCGACTCGCGCAAGGGCAGATTGGGCCATTTCATCGGCGATGCCTTGCCCTTCGGCATAGAGCACAATCCGAAACTCGGTGCCCATGGCCGCATGAGAAAACTCAAAACGGGTCAAGGGCTGGCCCAGGAGAGTTCCTCCCAGCCAGCCCCAGAGAACACAGCCTAATAGTAGGCTTCGATTCATTTAGATCACTTTTGTTTTTCCAGGAGTTGGGATCGGATAGTATCCTTCCTCATTTGGTTGTATCGGAGGTTCTGCATCAAATGCAAAGGTTTCTGGCATGATGCTGACTTCAGAATTCAGGGCCTCATCCCAGGTAAGTCGTACCCCGGAATAGGTCGCCATCCGCCCCAGAATCGCCGTCATGGTCGCGATGGCTCCATTTTCAGCATCCGCGAATTGGTATTCTCCGTCAGCAATGGCTTTGAACAGCACATCGTGCTCTACCTGATAAGGGTTCGGATCATTCTTGCCACGGTGCTTCCACATGGTGTAGCCATTGGCGGTTTGGATTTCGCCGGGTTTGGGCGCAAATCCGTTGCTGCCAGTGAAGGCTTCTGATACCCGGTTCATGCAATCGGGAATGTGCCGACATTGGCTGTACATCCGCTTACCTCCTTCGAATTCGTATTCGACAAAGTGGTGGTCAAAGATCTCTCCGTGGTCTTTGCCGTTCCGCACCTGACGACCGCCCATGCCATGCGCAGCAATCGGATGGCCCCCGAATACCCAGTTGCCTACGTCCAAGTT
>JBCCCJ010000820.1:0-3702 GCA_039033615.1 Bacteroidota bacterium | reverse complement strand
GCCAAAACCGCAGGCGATTGTATTGTTGGGTAACCCACTTTTTCATGGCTGCGAAGATAAGAAAGAGAGGTCAGATGTCAGACCACTCGCGCTGTCAGATGTCAGATTGGTTGATCGCAAGGGAGAAAAGAACAGGCGTCGATAGGAACTCAGCGAAAGGCAATTTCGCACTACACCTGTGAACCCTGATCCCTGTTCCTTGATCCCTGTCTTCATCCAAACGCTTCCTTGAAGGCTTCGATTTGTTGATCGTTGCCCATGAGGAAAAGGCGATCATCGGCAGCGAGGGGTTCGCGGGCGGGGGGATTGAGTTCGATCCGGCTGTCTCCGCGCTTATAGCCGACGATCACGGCCCCGGTTTTGGAGCGAACGTTGAGTTCGGCCAGGGTTTTGCCGACCAATTGGGTGTTTTCGCGGCAGACAATTTCCTCCAGGTGCAGGTCGGGATTGCCCTCTCCGGTAATGAGGTCCACAAATTCTACGAGGGCGGGTCGGGTGAGCATATTGGCCATTTTGCGGCCCCCGATGAGGTTGGGGACAATGACCCGGTTGGCCCCAGCGCGTTTCAGCTTAGAGATGGAGGACTCACTGGTGGCACGGGCCACGATTTCCATCTCAGGATTCATCTCCCGGGCGGTCAGAGCGATATATACGTTCTCCGCATCGGTGGAAAGGGAGCTAACCAGGCCCCGAGCAGAGCGGATGTTGGCTCGCTCCAGGATCTCTTCGTGGGTGGCATCTCCCAACACCGCGAGGATGTCCTGCACCTCGGAGCGAAATTCCTCAATCACCTCCTGGTGTTTGTCAATCACGACAAATTCCTGCCCCTGATGCAGCAGCTCAATGGCTGCTTCCCGACCGTTGCGACCGAGCCCACAAATGATGATGTGATCTTCCAGTTTGGCGACTTTTTGATTCACTTGGTAGCGATTAAAAACCTGACGAATCTCGCCTTCGATGACGAAGGTCGTTAGGGTGGTGATGGCATAAACAAAGGTCCCGGCGCTGATGATGATCATGAACACCATGAACATCTTTCCGGCTGGACTCAACTCCCCAATGACCCCAAATCCCACCGTGCTCATGGTGATGGCGGTCATGTAGATCGCATCCAGCAATTCGTAGCCTTCAATCACCGAGAAGCCCACCACCCCTACCAGACTGGTGCCCAGCAGAAACAACAAGGCTTGGGCAATTTTCCTGATTGAGGAGAGACCATCCATACGCAACTTCCCGATTTGATGGTAGAAAACTACGCAAAATTTGGGCAGGCATGAAACCGAAATTGTCCCGCTCTCGTTTGTACCCAAACAAAAAAGTAGTACCTTTGTCTTCGTCGTGGAAACGACTCGTTTTTTCTCATTGGGGCATTAGCTCAGTTGGCTAGAGCGTTTGACTGGCAGTCAAAAGGTCAGCGGTTCGACTCCGCTATGCTCCACGGTCCCCCGTCCATTTGGATGGGGGATTTTTTTTATGTTCGGAATATTCATCCCCCCTTCTCCACCAACGCTGTCCGACGCGCTACGTCCCTAGACTCCGAGGATCGAAGAGCGCTTCCCAACCTCAAGGCAAACCTCCCACCTGATGATCAAGAAGTCGAATCGGCATCTGGCCGCAGGATTTTCTTATCTTTGGCACAAAGAAAGAAGCTCATGGAAGCAGATGTGACGACGCGTTGGCGCAGATTGGAAACACAATTGGAGGAACGATTTGGAAAGGCCATGACCATGGAATCCATCCTCTTTCTGATCGGCGTGCGAGAATTGGGAACTACCCCCCAGGAATTCAAAAAGGAAGAGAAGGTGGATTTGATGCACATCGCCATTTGTCGATTGTTGTCTCAGTCGGGCTACTATCAGCTCTCTCACCAGGATCAGGACGGCTGGCCACACTGGGAATTGATTAAGCCGCTGCCGCATACGGATATGTTTTCGCAAGTACATTTGCTTCGGGAGCATGTCTTGGCCTATTTTGAGGAGGAGGAGATATTTGAGTGAGGAGGCGAGAGCCGGGAAGCGGGAGGCGAGAGTTGCCGATGGCAAGTTCCAACGTACTGGACATAATTCTAGAAAACACAGGATTTCCCTCTTCTCAAGGGAGGCCGACTTTTTCATTCTCCGTTTTTCATTTTATATGTTGCGGTTCATGGTCCAATGTTTCCCAGAGGAAACTCGCCCCCTGATCCCTGAACCCTGATCCTATGAAGTCTCGCTCTGTCCTCGTCCCTCGTCATTTGTTGGTGCCATTTGTGCTGGTCACCACCCTTTTTGCCCTCTGGGGCTTCGCCAATGACATCACCAATCCGATGGTGTCTGCCTTCAAAAAGGTACTGGAATTGGACAACTTCCAGGCTTCTTGGGTACAACTTGTGTTTTACCTTGGTTATGGTACCATGGCCTTACCGGCCGCGTGGTTCATCAAGCGATACTCCTATCGACGCGGGGTCATCATTGGGCTTGGCTTGTATGCAACCGGAGCCCTTTTGTTTTATCCCGCGGCAGCGACAGAGAGCTATGGCTTCTTTTTGGCAGCCCTTTACATCCTGACCTTTGGGCTCGCATTTCTGGAGACCACCGCCAACCCATACATTCTTTCGATGGGACCTAGAAAAACGGCCATTCGACGGCTGAATCTGGCTCAGGCATTCAATCCGATGGGTGCGTTGGGTGGACTGTTTGTGGCGCAAATCTTCATTTTGGGCTCCTTGCAATCAGACGACCTTGGCGCAAAAGAATACGGAAATTTACCAGAGACCGTCAAAGCCGGGATTCGGGCTTCCGACCTGATGGTGATTCGCAATCCCTATGTGATTCTGGGCATCGTGGTCCTGATCATGTTGCTGCTCTTTGTCGTGATTCGCATGCCGGAGAACAAGGAGGAAGGGACCGACAGTATGTGGGATTCGATCCGTCGCTTGTGGGCACAAAAGAAATTTGCAGGTGGGGTGATTGCCCAAATGTTTTATGTCGGAGCCCAGATCATGTGTTGGACCTACGTCTATCAATACGCCGAATCCATCGGCATCCCCAACCAGCAAGGCGCCTATTATGGCATAGCGGGAACCATTGTCTTCTTGGTGGGTCGCTGGGTCTGTACCCTTTTGCTGAGTTATTTCACCTCTGCGCAATTGCTCCGCTATTTTGCGATTGGGGCGATGGGAGCCAGTCTGGGGGCTATCTTTTTGGTCGGACAGGCAGGATTGTACAGCCTCGTGGGGATTTCCTTTTTCATGTCGCTGATGTTCCCCACCATCTACGGCATTGCGCTGGAAGGGCAAGGCGAAGACGCCAAATTTGGGGCGGCCTTCCTGATCATGGCGATTGTGGGTGGCGCTCTGATGCCTACTTTGCAAGGCTTGATCCTCGATCTTGGCGGCGCTGGCTACACGGATATTCACATTCTTGGGGTGCCAGAGGTCAATTTTTCCTTTGTATTGCCGCTGCTCTGCTTTGTGGTGGTGTGGGGCTATGGAAAAATGGTGGAGTAACAGGGAGGCGGGATTGCCGCGCGGCGGGAAGCGGGAGGCGGGAGTTACCGCTGGCAAGAAGCGATCCTAATGTCGAACCGACGAATGTTGAATATCGAATGATGATCGGAGTTGCCGCTGGCAAGGAGTCAAAGAACCCTTTCCGCACTGCCCCGTTTTCCCTTTCAAAGGAAAACAACTCGCTTTTCGGTGAAAAGGAGGCTGTTTTGCCGATG
>JBCCCJ010000819.1:0-3705 GCA_039033615.1 Bacteroidota bacterium | reverse complement strand
TCTCCTGGCAGACATTCGGGCCTACATCAACATTCGGGAGAAAGAGGTCGAATGGGAATGGTGTAGCTTGAATTCGATCGTGGAACGCTTGCTGGACAAGCACCATACTCTGATCGCTCAAAAAGACGCATACATAGAGACCAGTCAGATGCCGACCATTGTCGCTGACAGCCACTGCCTGAATGCTGCATTGGAACAATTGATTCTGAATTCCCTTACCTATTCAGATTCCCAGCCGCTGGTCATCCACCTTGCCCACGAGCAAATCGGAGACAGTCATTACCTCTTCGTCGAAGACAATGGCTTTGGCATTCCTGAACCCTATCAGGCCCAGGTGTTTGAGATGTTCAAGCGACTGAACGATCGAAGAAAATTCAAAGGTTCTGGCTTGGGATTGTCCATCGCCCAGCGAGGCATGGAAAAGATGGCGGGCAAAGTAGAGTTGGTGCGTTCCAATGAATTGGGGAGTTTGTTTCGCCTCCAGCTACCGATTCATCAGGTTCCGCCGACCACTTAATTGAATGCCCCCCTCCAACTGAATTCCGGGCATAAGGTAGCTGGCTTGGATTTCATCCACCTGGTTCAATTTCTGTTGTCCAACGATCTGATTGATAGAGCAGAATTTTGCTAAAATCAATCCCGTGGGGGAGCAAATTCAAACCCCCGCATGGTAGCGTGGGTACTTTCATGGAGCATATCAATGACTTGATGGGGGGAAAGCCTTTTTTCGCCCAATTGGAGCAACCAAATGAACAGTCTGCCTTTCCAACCTGGTTGGGACAACAGCCTCCCTCCTATGGCAGCTCGTTGATCTTCTTCCTGTAACAATTGGGGATATTGTTCCGACGTACCTGCTGCAAATCGTTTCGCGACCCGCCAGGCATTTTTTCGCGCTACCTTCAGACTCAACTCGGCCATGCGTTCATCCAACCGACCTACGGCCCGATCCAACCAGCGCATGATGGAAGAAAGTTCTCCCAATTTGGTTTGTACCCCATCCACCATTTCTGCCAGCAAGCGATTGATTTCCCGAAAGTCGCCCTCCAAGTCAGGCAGTTGGTCACCGGGGCTAGTGGCCGCAGCAGAGATGCCCAGATCCAGGTTGATGTGGGCGTTGATGCCCAAGAATAAATGGTGCAGGACGGTCATTTTGCGTTTTTCCCCTTGCTGAAACGCAATCTGCCAGACCTCGGTCGGGCGCTCCCCCTGCCTATGCAGATGCCAGGCTTCGAGGTAGCGATTCGCAAAAATCACGTCTAGCCGCTCCATTCTCGGACCGTCTTCAAAGCGACCCCTAACAATTCCCTGCTGCACCGCTTTGGTTACAGATTGGTACAAAACCGGAAAATAGCCCAGCCGACTGTTGTGTTCTTCGCACCATTGGATGATGGTTTCCAGACGATCAATGACCTCCTGTATCGTCTGAGCAGGGGAAAAAGGAGCAGCGCGTTCCATGTGAGAAAGGTAGGGAAAAGGAAACATTCTGAAAAAAAATCCTACCAATTGACTGAACACTCCCCGTATCCTCAGAGTTATTCCTTTGCATTTACTTTTGGTTGTATGAACGCTGATCCACTTTCTCCTTCTTCCGCCCTCTCCCAAGCCAACACCGAATCCGGTGAATCCCTCTTGACCCTCTCTGAGTCTCATCCGCTCATGGTGGTATTTGTGCGGCATTTTGGCTGCACGTTTTGCCGGGAGGCCATGCGGGATTTGGGGAAATTGCGCAGCCAATTGGAGGAGGAGATGAATCTCCGCTTGGTGCTGGTACACATGTCCCCAGTATCCTATGCCGAAGGTCAATTGGAAAAATATGGCCTGAAAGGCATCCACCAGATCAGTGATCGGGATCAAGACTTGTATCGCTCCATGGGCCTGAAAAGAGGCACCTTCTCCCAACTCTTCGGCCTGAAAATGTGGATCGAAGGCTTCCGGGCAGGCATCATGGAAGGCCTCCTGGTAGGCCGGGAAAGAGGAGATGGCTTCCAAATGCCGGGCTACTTTGTCCTGAAAAACGGAGAGATCATCGAGCAGTACATTCCCCAAGATGCAGCGGACCATCCGGATTGGTTGGCCTTGGGGAGTTGTGCGCTTGGGTGAATCCTGAGAGGCAACAATTTTGGTGCTTGTACCCTTTTAGTGGAAAAGAGGAGCCGGATTACGCCTCAACCCCATAGCACTGGAAATTTCTTGCATCCCTCCTGATTTTCTGTTGGCCAAGGATGAGATCGCCTGTCCCGCACCGATCGGCGGTATCTTCGACAAGCGGGATTTTGCAAGCTCAACCCGCTATGTAGTTTGGTGTTCCACTAAATTCGTAGTTGAGCCACAATTTCTACAATTTTTTTGCCAAAGCTAATATTTTTATCAAAATTAGCATACCAATGCCAATATTATGGTTAAAAAGTTTGCTTCATGAAACGCCCCTATCAAGCTCATGATCATTTTTTCAAGATTCTATTTTCAGAACCTAATCGAGTACGAAGTTATCTCAAGGCTCATTTACCCCAAAAGTGGTTCAACCGATTGGCATGGCAAGACCTACAGTTGGACTCGAATAGTTACACTGACGAGCAACTTCGGGAATACTTAACCGATGTAGTATATCAATGCCCATTAAGAGATAGCCAAGAAAAAATCAACATGGTGTTTCTCTTTGAGCATAAAAGTTATCTTCCAACCTTTCCACACTTACAATTGCTGCGCTATATGCTCAATTTGTGGGAATATCAGGCAAAAAATAGCAAACGCCTGCAACCCATCGTTCCCATGCTCATCTATCACGGCACCGCAAATTGGCGAATGAGACCGTTTCATGAGTATCTTGCCTTCGGAACAGATCCATGGATTCGCCAATTTGTTCCAGACTTTGCTTACCACCTAACTAGTCTCCGGCGTGAAACTGCAGAAGATATTGAACAGCAGTATGAGGAAGTGATTCTCCGAAAAGGGTTTTTGTTGATGAAATATACTTTTGACCCGGAATTGTCAAATTACTTAGAACGAATCTTTGAAGCCTTTTCTTCTAGCAAGCCAGATGAACAGCAATCTCAACTTTTTCGTATTTTCATTAGGTACTTATCCAATTCACCACAATCACAATCAGATCAAATCATGGAAAAAATGAAGTCTTTGGTTGAGGAATGGGGACTCGAAGAGGGTTCAGCTGCAGAGTTATGGTATACCCAGGGCATGGAGAAAGGAGTTCAGTTGAGTATAGAAAAAATGCTACTAAAAGGATTTGAGGTCGAAGTGATTGCAGAGATTTTGGAGATCTCACCAGAATTAGTGGAAGAAGTTTCAAATCGGCTCACAAATGAAGGTTAGGCTCCTTTTATTCTAAAAGAAACCTTGGCCAGAGATTGATTTCATGAATTGGTGAAAGCACTGCTTGAAGCAGACGGATGGGAGGTTACCCATGATCCCCTGTTTGTGAAAACAGCCTTGGCTACTGTAGAAATCGACCTAGGAGCAGAAAAGGTATTGGGAGCAGAAAAGGGAGGAAATAAAATAGCGGTAGAAGTAAAAAGTTTTATTGGGCATTCTAAGCTCCAAGATTTGTATAAAGCTTTGGGTCAATATGGCTACTATCTTCCCGCCCTCAGGAGACAAGAACCTGACAGAAAACTCATTATCTTCATCCTCATCAAGCTCCAGTTGAGGGGTTGAATTATTGGCAGTATGCTGACTATTTGAATTATGAGT
>JBCCCJ010000818.1:0-3709 GCA_039033615.1 Bacteroidota bacterium | reverse complement strand
GGACAGTGCGGCAGCTTTGGGCAAAGAGTTCGACATGGGAGAAGCCGCCGGTTCCTTTTCCTATATCGAAGATCCAGACGGCACCTTGATTGAATTTGTGGAAACCTTCAAACTTCCCCAGATCAAAAAAATCGGCTGGTACCTGGACATGCGCAAACGCAATCCTGCCAAGCCGCTCCCCAATTGGATGCTAAAAACCCTTGGCTTTGGCCGGGTAAAAGACTGAGGTCATGGAGGAAATGTGCCACATCATTGATGCAGAAAAGCTGCCTTTTTCCCCCATGGGGCTGTTGCTGTTGGACATTTCGCTTGCCATCATCATGTTTGGGGTGGCGCTCAATTTGAAAGTGGAGGACTTCCGTTTGTTGCTCAAACGACCCTTGGCCCCCATCATCGGGATTTTCTCTCAATTTTTGGTGTTGCCTGCCCTGACCCTGGCCTTGGTGTGGGGGCTAGACTGGGCCAGTTCGCAAGGCTGGGTTCTGTTTTGCCCGAGCATTGCCTTGGGGATGTTTTTGGTCGCAGCCTGTCCCGGCGGCAATGTCTCCAATTTCATGTCTTTTTTGGCAAAAGGAAACGTTGCCCTTTCCGTGAGCCTGTCCGCTTTTGCGACCCTCGCAGCCATCTTCATGACGCCAATCAACTTCTTGTTTTGGTCCGGCTTCTATCCACCTGCCCAGGCGATGATGAAAGCCATTGACCTTAATCCAGTGGAAATATTTTTGAAAGTGCTGCTCATCCTCGGCATTCCCCTCTTGATCGGAATGTTTGTGGCCCATAGGTACGCCTCCTTAGCCGAAAAAATCAAGAAACCCATTCAGCAGCTCTCCATCGTCATTTTTGGGATCTATATCCTGGCGGCTTTGGTGGCGAATTGGGATTTCTTCGTTGAATATGTGGACAACCTGATCATCTTGGTCATGATCCACAATTTCATCGCCTTGACGACCGGCTATTCGCTGGCAAGTCTTGGTCGTTTGCCTACCCAAGATCGCCGAACCATTTCGATTGAGACCGGAATTCAGAATTCTGGCCTGGCTCTGGTGCTGATCTTTGGGCCGATCTTCGAAGGCTTGGGAGGAATGGCAATGATTGCAGCCCTGTGGGGCATTTGGCATTTGGTCAGTGGGATCAGCCTGGCAACGATTTGGTCCCGACGTAGCGTTAAGACTCTCCAACAAGCAGAATGATTCATGGACAAAGGAAGATTTAGTTGGGTATATGCATTTTTCAAAGGGCTGGTCAAATTCGGCCTGAATCGGTTTTATCAAATAAGGCAAGTGCATGGGTACGATGAGGTTCCCAAAAATGTGGCCGTGATGTTCACGCCCAATCACCAAAATGCGTTGATTGACGCCTTGAATGCGGCTTGTGGCACCAAGTTGGAGCGGCAGCCAACCTTCCTCACCCGGGCGGATGTATTCGTTTCTTGGGCCATGCCCGTCTTGAATGCCTACAAAATGCTGCCCGTTTATCGCCAAAGGGATGGCGTGGACACCTTGGCAAAAAATGAGGCCATTTTTGAAGAGTGTATCCAGCGATTGATGCACAATGAGTCCCTGATCATCTTTGTCGAGGGCAATCACGCCAAAGAATTTCGGCTTCGCCCCCTGAAAAAGGGAGCAGGCAGAATTGCTTTCCAGGCGTTTGAACGCTCCAAGGAGCAATTGGATCTTCACTTCGTGCCAGTGGGCTTGAACTACAGCAACCACCAAAAAGTCCGCAATGAAGTGCTGATCAATTATGGCCCGGCCTTTCCCATCTCTGATTTTCTGGAGAGCTACAAACAAAACCCCCGAAAAGGGCTCCTGAAAGCCACCAAGGCCATTCAGGCCAGTCTGGCCGAGCAGATCATTCACATCGAGAATACCTCACATTACGAAACGATCAATGGCTTACGCCTGGTGTTTTCCAAAGCCTTGGCAAAGGCAAACGGAGACAGCCCCACCGATTTGCGGGCGCGCTTCTTGATCGAAAAGAAAGTCGTTGCCCAATTGGAGAACGAAGTAAAAGCTGGAGGCGAAGCAATGGAGCAATTCCATCAAGATGCGGCCGCCTACTTCGCCTGGTTGGAAGAAGAGAATTTGCGGGATCACGTGATTGCCAGCGGGAAATATCCGGTCGGTACGCTATTGCTACAGGGCATCGGCTTTTTGCTGGGCTTGCCTGTCTATCTCTTTGGCTTGCTGAATAACTACCATGCCTATCGCTTGGCGGATCATTTGGCGGTTAGCAATTTCAAAGACCTGCAATTCCACAGTTCCATCCGGATGGTCACCGCGCTACTTCTCTTTCCCATTTTTTACCTCTTGCAAACGGGCTTGGTCTGGATCTTCACCAATTGGTGGATCGCCCTGGCGTATCTGGTGGCGCTGCCCATCACCGGAAATTTTGCCTTCTGGTTGGCCCAAAAATTCAAAAAATGGCGCGCTCGCTGGCGGTTCCGTTCCATGCTCAACAAGCAGGATGCACAGGCCCTACACATGGCCGAGAGTCGGAAGCAGATTTTCTCCAAACTCTTAGGAATGCTCGAACCGAAGATGGAAAAGGTGGGCAGTTGACCCCCCGTACTCTTTGATTGCCATTTCCTGAATGTCATCCTGAGCGTCGAGCGAGGGATCTCATGCTGATGATCGGCATCGCCAGAAAACCACAAGAGATCCCTCCTGCGTCGGTATGACAGTCTATTGACTGGTGGCCTCTTTTCATCGAAAAGCGGGTCGTTTTCTCTTCGAAGGGAAAACGGGGCCGTGCGGGAAAGGGTACAGCCTCCATTTTTTGCATTTCCTCTTCCCTCTCCGCTTGCGCTTGGAGAAGGAGTTTTGCAATTTCACTAGCTGAACAACCCTCCCCCTCCCATGATCAAGTTGACAGAGCTGTCTCGTGATGAACTCCTGCGCGAAGCCCAACGGCTGCAAGGAGAGAATGAGGCGCTTCAGGCCATGGAAGAATTGCGGCGACAGGTGGAATGGGCCAGGGAAGAAGCGCAGCGGGAAGCCAAATTGGGGACCTGGGAGTATGATCCTCAAAATTGGGAAACCTGGTGGTCCATTGGCATGTGGGAGTTGTTTCAACTAGCGCGAGAAACTCAGCCTCCTAGTTGGGAAGCGTATCTGGAGCTGTTTCACCCAGAAGATAAGCCTTCAGTTGAATCGGCCCTCGCGACTTCCTTGCGCAGTGGCCAGCCCTACGAATTTGAAGTACGACTTCAGCCTCAACCCGAAGCCGCGCAACGCTGGGTCAATTGTCGGGGAGGCATCCTGTCCACCGAAAACGGGTCCGTCAGAAAACTCATCGGAGCCATCACCGATGTCAGCCGAAGCAAGCACAAAGAACTGGAGCAACAAGCCCGCAATCGGGTGCTAGACGCGTTGCTGGTGGGGAAGCCCGTCCGGGAAGTGATGCAGATGATCCTGGAAATTCTGGAAGTCATGTACCCCAACCATCTCTCAGTCGTCCTGGAGTGGGACAAAGCCTCGGATGAATTGACTCAGATCGCCCAACATGGGTTCATCGAAAATGGTCCAACCGGAGCGAAACGAACCGGAAAAAGAACCGACAGGTTGCGAATCGCGATCAGTGTAGATCAGGTTTTCCGGAGTCATTGCGGCGACTTGGTAAACTCCGTCACGATCTTTCAATCGGGAAAGAGACTTCTCCCTTCGCGCTGTGACTTCGATTGTCCCCGGATTGAGAATCCTCCCATTTT
>JBCCCJ010000817.1:0-3712 GCA_039033615.1 Bacteroidota bacterium | reverse complement strand
CAAAGACCAGTGTATCTTTCCTAGTGGAATACATCAAATTGACTCGTAAAATTAGTGAGCCAATGGCCACCTTTTTGGCGTAGGAGACGGGGGGAGAAGCTTAGGGACCGACCTTTTTCACCTAGAAATTGTATTCTCCCTGGGTCCGAAAATCCATGCTGATCTGGGTATTTTTGCTGCTGTCAAAGCCCATGGTGATCATGTTTCCTTTGGCGATATCACCCCCCATATTCACCGGTGCCCAATCCATGTACTGACTCAAACTCCGGATCGCTCCAGCGTCCGTCCCTGCATGGATGGTTTCTTTTACCCGGTTGACAATGAGGGTATTGGTTTTGGAAAAAGGAGCTGGAGAACCTTCAAAATTCTTAAAGGCTACCTTTGGAATGACAATTCGATTTTTGGGGGAAGTAACAATCAGATCGTACATGATCGGCGTCCCGACCAATTTGCAAATGAGTTGGATGTGCAGATCAGAATGAGAGTCTGCATCTCCATTGGCCAATTCTACGACAATATCTTTGGTGCCGTCGATCTCGACTTCGCTGCCTTTGGCTTTGCCATCTATTGTCAGGATTTCCAAAGGGGCTGCGGGCCCAATTTTCAGCTGGACCATATCTCCATCGGAACTGGTGATTTTCACGGTTTTTTCGCCTCTTTGACCCGGATCAAAACCTAGGAAATAGGTGCCCATTCCCGCTCGTTCCTGGGCTTTCCCGTCGATGAGGACTTGCCCATCGGTATCAGAAAAGCCGACGCCATCCCGATTGGTGATCCCCAAGAAGACCGCATCGCCACAGGTTTCCCAACCCGGTGTCTTGGTTGGATAGCGCATGATGGACTGCGGATGTAAGTGCGCTCCATAAAATACGCTGATGGACATGCCTCCCAAATCTGGTTGCCCACTTTGGGTAGCCCCCCCACCGATAGATTTTTGAACCGCCTTCATCAGGTTCATTTTGTCCTTCAAGCTAGGCTCATACACATGGCCACATTCGTAGATTTCACTTTTGTCTTTGGAGGTAGCCTTCTTGAGGCGATCCTTGAATTTTTGGCTATGTCCCAAGGTGGGAAGGAGCGCCATACAGCAAAGCAGGATAAATAAGCGAGAGAGTTTCATCGTTTCAAAAGGTTGAAGTGGAACTGAAAACGCAGCTTGCGTAGATGAAACAAAGCTAGCGGCTCAAGTCAGGGGCCGAATCCGTAGCACTAGGTATTTTCCAAATTGTATCCTTACTTGATGCGTGGTCAGAATTGCCTGATTCGGGTTGAAATGGGCATCCTCATCAAAAAAGTTCTATTTTTTTCGAGTCCATTCAACCATTTTGCCTGTTATGCCATCTTATCTGGAGAGATCCAATGTTCTTCACGTTTTCATTCATCTACCGAACCAATTTTTTCCCACATGAAACACCTCTTGACCATTTGTTTGTGCACCCTATTCAGCTTGGCACAGGCGCAAAACGCATTAAACGTAACCTTCAAAGATTCTCTTCAATACCCGAGCCTGGTCTGCAATGACGTTTGGGCGTATGTAGATTCCAGCGGAAATGAGTACGCCATCTTTGGAACCATCATCGGGGAAGTCATCGCCGATGTCACCGACCCCAACAACATTGAGCAACTATCCTTCACCTTCGGCCCATTTTCTCTCTGGCGCGATTTCAAAGTCTTCGGAGATTATGCCTACGTTTCCAATGAAACGGACCTGGGAATTCGGATTTTTGATTTGAGGGGCCTACCGGACTCGGTTACCTTCAAAGACACCATCATTCAGGGAGTCAGTACCATCCACAATCTTTGGATTGACGACTCCGGCTATTTGTATGCCGTGGGCTGTAATCAATTCAATGGAGGGGCCATGATCTTGGATCTCAACCAAGATCCCTGGAATCCTAATTTTGTGGGCGTGTACGACGATCGCTACGTGCACGACATCTACGTGCGAGGAGACCTCGGTTATTCCGCAGAAATTGATGATGGTTTGCTCACCATTTTGGACTTGAGTGATCGAACCAATCCCCAGGTGCTGGGTTCTACCGATTATATCAACTCTTTCACCCACAACACCTGGCTCAACGACGCCGGAGATGTGGTATTCACCACCGATGAGCTCAACGACGCATTCATCTATGCCTGGGATATTACCGACCCTACCAATATCACCCAACTAGGGAGCTTTCGTTCTCCGCTCAGCAATGGGACAGCAGTGCCTCACAACGTACACGTTCTGAATGACTTTCTGGTCATTTCCTATTACAAAGATGGGCTGGTGATTGTCGATGCCAGTCATCCTGACAATTTGGTCATGACTGGCTACTACGACACCACTCCTGAAGAAGGAGGCGAAATCAATGGGGCTTGGGGGGCGTATCCATTTCTTCCATCTGGGAATGTGTTGGTGACAGATATGGCCGAAGGATTCTTTGTACTGGAACCCAACTATCAACGCGCAGGTTTTGTAGACGGCATCGTCTCTGACGCAAACAGCAATACGCCCATTTCTGACGTAGCAGTGGTGGTCAAGCCAGCCCTAGAAGATCGTTCTACCGATATGACCGGAAGGTGGGCCTATGGCACTGCTGATTACGGTACCTATTCGGCGGTTTTTTCCAAATACGGCTATGAACCCGATTCCCTCAACTTTGACCTGCAAGCCAATATGGAAGTAGATGGTTCCATTGCCCTCACTCCTACCCCCCGCCTTGATTTGACCATTTTAGCGATTGATGCAGAAACGCAGCAAGCCATCCCTGACGCTCAGATTTCCCTGGTCCCAGATAGTGGAGACGTGATTTTCAGTGGGTTGACAGATTTGGTGGGTTCCTATCAGGCCAATGATTTTGTGGCGAACTCATACGAATTGGTGGTCGGGAAATGGGGCTATCGAAGCAAAGGTCTCGATCTCGACTTAGCTCCAGGCAATCAGATCATCACCGTCGAACTAGAAGCTGGCTTTTATGACGATTTCGCCTTGGAATTTGGGTGGACTGCTGAAATAAATGGAATGGAAAACCGAGGATGGGAACGTGCCATCCCTGCGGGAACAGATACCCTGGGAGAGACTATTGCGCCGAATCTGGACCTGAATGCTGACTTTGGACAGTTAGCGTTTGTTACAGACAATACCGCGGGTCAAGCAGAAGTCGGAGACGTGGACAATGCAGAATTGACCCTGACGAGTCCGATGATGGACCTCAGCGGCTATCACAACCCCATGTTGCGCTTCCATTACTGGCTGACCAACTTCAATCCTGCGAACGGAAATCAAGGATCTGGTTCACTCAAAGTGGCCCTGAAGAATGATTTGATTTCTATCGACATTCTCACTTATGAAGCGGCCTTGGACAACCAATGGAATTTGGTCGATAGCGTAGAATTATTTTCCCTCTTCCCTCTGAACATGTCGATTCAGGTGCAGTTCATCGCGAAGGGCGGCTTGGCTCTGGATTTGATGGAAGCCGGCATAGATGGCTTTGAAGTATTCGGCAAAAATCCGCCTACAGCCATTGAGTCGCCCCTTAGTCAATCAGAATTTCAGGTCTATCCAACTCCTACCAAAGGATCGCTCCACCTGGAATATCAGTTGCCTCCTCTTGCTGCGGCAATTATTTCACTTAAAGTCGACGTTAAATTCTCTCGAAGAGACGCCAAACCTCCAGCTGCATCAATCATGGTGTTAATACAATTGGCAGCAATAGAGAGCGGATTT
>JBCCCJ010000816.1:0-3712 GCA_039033615.1 Bacteroidota bacterium | reverse complement strand
GTTGATTCAGATAACAAATCCCGGTTGTTTGCTTTTTGAAGCCAGGTTTGAGTTTCAACTAATGAACCTCTGGCGTAGAAACAAAAGCGAAGATTCTCTTTGAAGGAGTAGCGCCCATGCCCTTCGGCTAAATTTGCAGCGATAGAATCAGAGGATTTTACGATCTGTTTGCCAATCGTATCTTTTGCAAAAAAAGGCCATGCATCTACTTCTTTCCACACAACTTCTCCAACTTTCATGCAAATTTGATAAACTGCTAAACTCGCAATATTTCTACCATTCTCTCCTTTCCCTTCTTCGATCAGCCAAAGCTCGTCTTCTTGATCAGTTGGATAAGGATTCATCTTCGATCTATTTCACGTTTCAAATTTTCATGCCTAATCTGCGATCTCCCCATTCACCAATTCCCTAGTAAACTAATTCCCTATCTCGGCACCTCCACCTGTTCCACCATTCTTTTCACCACCTCGGCTGGAGTACCACCTTCCATCTCCCTTTCTGGGGTGAGGATGATCCGGTGAGCCAAAACAGGGGCAACCATCGCCTGAATGTCTTCTGGTGTAACAAACTCCCTCCCTCGCATGGCGGCCAGAGCCTTAGAAGTGGTCATGATATTGATAGAAGCACGCGGGGAAGCTCCCAGGTAAATGTCTTTGCTCTTGCGGGTTTGGCCCACGATCTGGACAATGTATTGAATCAATTTCTCGTCGATGTGGATGCTTCGCACCAATTCCTGATACTGTTGGATGTCTGCGGTGCTGAGCACCCGCTGAATGAGACTCAGGTCATTGAGACCTTTTCGGGCGTGTAGTTCCGTCAGGATCTTGGTTTCTTGTACTTCGTCTGGATAGCCCACCTCAATTTTGAAGAGGAAACGATCCAGTTGGGCTTCAGGCAGACGATAGGTGCCTTCCTGCTCGATTGGGTTTTGGGTGGCAATCACGATGAAAGGCGGTTGCATCGGATAGGTATGCCCGTCAATGGTGATTTGGCGCTCCTCCATCGCCTCAAACAAGGCGGCCTGGGTTTTGGCAGGTGCTCGGTTGATCTCATCGATCAGGACGATCTGAGAAAAAATCGGTCCTGGCCGAAATTCAAAGGTGGCAGATTGCGCATTGAAGACACTGGTCCCCAATACATCTGATGGCATGAGGTCCGGCGTGAATTGGATGCGCGAAAAATCCGCCTCCAAGGTGCGGGAAAGGAGCTTAGAAGAAAGGGTTTTTGCTACCCCAGGCACCCCCTCGATGAGAATATGTCCATCAGATAGCAAAGCCGCTATCATCAACTCTACCATCTGTGATTGACCAACAATGATTTTGCCGATCTCTTGCTTTACTCGTTCTACTGCTGCCCGAAAATCAGACAGTCGGGAATTTTCTGTGGGGATGATAGGGGTTTCGTCCATGATGAGTTAGAAGTGTATAGGATGGGTGCTTATCGGGCGCCTTCCCGATAAAAGCGTTCGATTCGGGTGTTGAGATCAATCAATTCAGCTTCTTCCATGGCTGTTTGATGCTTGGTCCGGGAAATGACGTGGAACAGTTCCCGCAGCTCATGTTCTGGGATGCCTGATTTGCCAGCCAGATTCCGAATGAAGTCGTCAGAAAACTCGTGGGTTTTTAGGTAGTAATGGCTTCTGATGTATCCGAGCAGAATCTTGATTTTTTTGACGGCTACCGCATGATGGTCCCGACTTTGGAAATACAATCGGCCTACTGTTTCGGTAAAATCTAAGGTGGTATTGGGCGGAGGAACCACCACCGGAATGATGCGCTGGGTACGTTTTGCTTCAAAGATTGCATACAGAAGCAGGGTGCCAATCAGCAACAACAAGGCCCAGCGTAAGGCTTTCTGACTCCACAGGTAGGCAAATAGACCTTGACCTTGATTCCCCCTATCTCCTCCTCCAGAATTGCCTCTTTGCCGAATCCGATCCTGTTTGTAATGCTCGTCCCACCACAATTCATGGTCAGCATTCACATGGGAAAATACCGCCTCTGCCATGGTATGCCTGACCGAATCGATCACGTAGTAATTGGTCAGTGTCATGGGCAAGGTTCCGAAGACAAAACTGCCCTCTCCATAAGGCAACTCCAGCAAGACCGTTCGCTGACGACCATCCTGAGCCAGAAGATTAGGGACACTTCCCATAGGTAACAATTCTGGTTCAAAGTTGATCGAACTCTCCAGATGGGCTTTGGGTAAGCGAAAACTATCTGGCAATTGAGGAGACCTAAAGCCAATCTGGACAGAATCCGCCAGACCATTTGGGCCGGTAAGGGATTTTTCTACATACAGACCCAAAGTGTCCATCAGGAGATAATGAAAATCATCTGCCAGGAGAATGGCTTGATTGCCTTCGGCTACGTAGCGCAGCAATTCCTCGACTTCATACTCATTGATCGGTAAATGCCCATTCCACAAGAGGTAGGAGGTGTTTTCATACGACTCAAACGCCAACTGATCCAGCACGGCATGCTCCACTACTTGGGCCGTATCGCCCAATAGGTCCGGCAGCCATTCGTAGGCGAGAAATCCGCCGAAGGGACTTTTGTTTTCTTTGGAGAAGGAGCGATCCCAGTCAATGGGTTTGGGAGCCAGAATGCCATAGAGAACTGCCCCGATGAACAAAAGGATCACCGCTCCAATGACAATCTGATTGGTGGAGAGGGACTTCATGAGGCGGATGGGACTTGTTGTTGAAACTGCGAGAATCGCTGATGAATCTGAGCAAATTGGTCTGGGCTGAGCTGGAGATTACCGTACCAAACATATTCATAGGCGAGGATCAATTGCCGGAAATCTTCGGCCAGAGGATTTCCCTGTAATTCTGCCTGATAGTCGTAATTAGTTTTATTTTGTTTCCAATGGATCAACTCTGCTTCGGTCAAATGTTTGAGGTTTTCCAGAAACAACAGCCGCACTGCATTCCGATAGGCTCCTTGAGAGATGGCTTGTTGAAGCAGGTTCTGGAAGGGAACTTCCCGAATGTCGGTTTCCGCCAGGTCGGGAATCCCAGCAGTTGAAACGAATTTGGACCCTTTGCCCATGGTTCGACTGATGATGTAGCCAGCCAGCCCCAACAGGGCCGCTCCCACCACAAAATAGATCAGATACTTGAGGATTTGCCCCCATTGAACTCGCTTGGGGGGAGTAATCTGCTGCTCTTTGCGTTTCTTCTGACCGGGCGGCAAAGGCTGAATGCCGTATTGAAACGCTTCGTCCTGCTGGTACGCCTCTAGTTGATCCGCCCGGTATTCTCGAATCTCGGTTTCTGCCACCGGAGATTGCGCATACCCGGCTGGACTAGCCACCAGCCAGCATATGCCCAGAAGCATCAGGAACTTCAGCTCAGGGCGAAGGGATGATATGCGAATCAGAAACTTCATGAAAATGTCGGGACGGACTCCAGAGGTAATTCTCCTCTTTCAGCCGCTCGCCCGATAGAAATAGGAAACAAGACATAATACCACACCACAAAGGCCAATGAGAGGCCGATGATCAGCAGCTTGAGGAACAAAGGCATCTCGGTAAGGCGAGTGACATACGATTCCAGGAAGGCGGCTAACAGGAAGACGGGCATCAAACCGATCAGGATTTTGACCCCATCTTTGGCCGCACGTTGAATGGAATGAACTCGGGAATGGGTTCCACACCACGACAGGCATTATTGCTAGGGCTGGTGATGGATCAGGGTTATACGGCCGAG
>JBCCCJ010000815.1:0-3714 GCA_039033615.1 Bacteroidota bacterium | reverse complement strand
TTCTTTCGTCCCAGTTCTTCGTCAAAAAAAGCCTCCCTTGGCCCGCCAAAGTCGGTTTTTCTTCCTCGACCTGAAACGAAATACCCGCGCGAAAAGAGGAAGTTATTTTTCAAGTATCACTTAGAAGGAAGCTGTAGGCCTTTATCTCTTCCTTACTATGAATATTTTTCCTATCAAAACAGAAGCGGATTACCGTCAGGCGTTAACTCCCATGGAGAAAATCTTTGATGCGCCCATAGATAGCCTGGAAGGGGATGAAGCAGATATTTTATCCTTATTGATAGAGAACTACGAGGATAGGCATCATCCCATCGAAGCTCCTGATCCGATTGAAGAAATCAAGATCCGGATGGAAGAAATGAACGTGAAGCAGAAGGACTTGATAGGAGTGATCGGTGGGAAAAGTCGAGTCTCAGAGGTACTGCGAAGAAAGAAGAAGCTCACAGTTGAGATGATCCGTAACCTGACCAAAGTCCTGAATCTTCCTTCTGAAACATTGATTCAGGAATATCAATTAGAAGGGTAAGGCATATTACGCACACTACTGGACAAAAGTCCCAATGATGGGGGGTACGTCAGATGTCGTCAGAAAAAGCATATCCCAGTAGATGGCAGTCGCGATGCGCCTGCTTTTTTCTGTAAGGCATCTGTTTCTACCAAGCTGCGAATCGCTCTGCGCTTCGTTTTTTTGAAAGTTGGTTAGGCAGGCTCACCACAAGTTTCCTTGTTGATCGACAATCGTAGCCCAGAGGGATGCCTATTTCGGTAGCAAATCGAAGAGAGAAGTTTGGGAGCAGGCGCGGGGTGTGCATGTTACGTGAAACTGAAAACCAAACTCATACAAACAAATTTCCCTCCCAGCCAACGGCCAGAAGGGAATGATTCATGACATGCAGCTACCTTACCCTTACCCGTGTAGCATGAGCAAATAACGCCGACGGCATTCTTGTTCTACTGGATCAAGTTTACTCGTTGGAATGCTCATATCGGTGGCATTGATCCAAGGGTCGCATCCCATGCCAGCTAGGCTCCTGCGCAAACATTCCCAGGTACCGTATTCGGTCGTCGCGTTAGCAGTCTTGGGCGGCTGGTAGTGAGAGTTGGACGTGCTGAGCATGTTCTTGAGCTTTTCCCCGGAATAGCTGAAGCGTTTTCCGTTGTGGTCGGTGCCGACGATGGTCAATGCACCAGAGGTCGGATGGACGCTGACAGAGAGAATGGTCCAATCTGGGAAATCCTTTTTGGTGATGGCCAAAATCTGCGCCTCCATGGCAGAGAGAACCTTGGATTTGCTGCCGTCGCCCTTCTCGATGTTGGAGATGAGGGTCCGGCTTTCTTGCCCAAACAAAAGGGCCGTGCTGAACAAAGTGAGAATCAGTACGGAAATGATTCGCATGATGTGGGTTGATAAAAGGTTGAAAAAATATAGAAAGGAGGTGTATATGGTCGATCTTGGTTATTCTACTCGCCGCACCAGCTCGGTCCTGCGGTTGATTGCACGGCCTTCCTCGGTGAGATTGTTGGCCTTGGGGGAAAGAAAGGCCACTCCATCGGCGCTGAGGCGAGTTCGAGCGATGCCGTGTTGTTCTACCAAGGCATCTACCACGGCCTGCGCCCGGTTTTTGGAGAGGCGAAGGTTGTATTCCAGGCTGCCTTTCATATCGGTATGCCCGACCACAAACAGAGAGATATTTGGCTTTGATTGCAAGTATTTGGCGATTTCTGCGATGGTGGGGGCAGACTCCGGCTTGATGGTCGCTTGGTCAAAATCAAAGGTGATGCCGTAGATCACCACACTGCCCCGGTCCTCGATGGCTTGACTGATGAAGTCGGCATCGGCAAAGACTTTCCCCGTCTCAGCCCCCTTGACTTCGATCACATCCAAGTGGCAAATCACCAGATCTTTGCTGTGGCGCTCCCCGTAAAGGGCCAGGTAGGTCGGACCTTCAGGGCGATCTACTCGCCCGATGATGGAGAAAGAGCCGCCTGAAGAACTGGTCCCGGCAAATAAGGCCAAGGCAGAAGCACCTTGCCGAAACTTATTGGGCCCTAATGCTAGTCCTATCCAGCCTCCTTCCCCCACCGCACCGCGAGGGCTACTCTTGGGACTATGCCCTTCGGCGAGGATGGTAATTCCAGCTTTTTTCACCGCTTGAAGGTAATCTCGATAGACTTCTGAGATCGACAATGCTTCGGCGGGTTGGTCGATGGAATAGGTGATGCGAGTCAGTTGCCCGGCAATGGTCTGTTTCTCCTCGATGTGTCGATAGCCCGTAACTGGTCCGGTCGCGAGGGAATATTCGCGGTATTTGACGGTTTCGTAGTAGGAAATGTAGGAACCCGGATAGCGAGTCAGTAGGGGATGATCTTCACTGCCCGCAAGATCGGTCTGGGAGAATAAGTTGCCAATGAGGAGCACAAGAAGGCTGAAAAGAGAAATCGGTTTCATAGGGTCTGGGAATTGAATGCGTAAAGAATGCCAGTCCCTGAGAGAACAGGGAAAGAATATGGGCAACAAAAGAAGAAATCGAGGGTGGTCAGATCACCCGACTGAACACGAGCATGCTCCAAGCCAGGCTGATGCCAAGTCCCCACCAAAACACCTTGTTTTCACCGGGAGATTTGGTCAGGCCGAGAATCAGGTATACCACGCTGATGATGCCTCCACCCGCCAAGGCAAAGAAGGGATGCGCAACGTAGGCTAGGCCTTGTCCTTTGGGAAGGGGGAAAAGTTTCGCCGCCAAAAAGACCCCCATGATGGTGGCAATTAAGAGCAGAATCATTTTGAGGATGACCCAGCCGGGGGATAGGGGCGTGGAAGCAGAGGCAAAGGGATTCATGGGAGGAGGGTTTGTGTTCGCAGCAAAGATGGGAACTGTCGGGACTTCTTGCCCTCACCCATTTGGGTAGTTTTCAAATGAGCTTATCCTTCAAGGCTTTGCTGACGGCCTCGGCTCGGGAATTGACTTCCAGCTTTTGGTAGATGTTCTTGATATGGGCTTTGATGGTGTTGGTGCTGACGAATAAGGCCTCGGCGATGGTGCGGTAATTCTCACCTTTGCAGAGGAGGTTCAAGACTTCGGTTTCCCGCTCGCTGAGGGGCGTGTTGCTTTGGGGGCGAAAGGACCGAACCACCTTGCGGGCAATTTGCGGACTCATGGGCGCCCCCCCTTCATGAGCTTCTTGCAGGGCTTCGATCAACTGGGCGGGGGGCGTGCTTTTGATCAGGTAGCCACTCGCCCCCGCGCAGAGGGAGTCAAACACCGAATCATCGTCTTCCTGAATGGTGAGCATGACGATATCGGTATCCGGGATCAAGTTCCGCAATTTTTTGGTGCACTCGATGCCAGTCATTCCTGGCAAATGGATGTCCATCAGCACCAGATGGGGCCGATAGCGAGGCAATTCTTCCAGGGCTTCTTCCGCCGCTTCAAAAGTCTTGAAGCAGGCAAAGCCCGGCGAGCCGTCGATCACAATCTGCAACAATTGCCGGATCTCCGGATCGTCTTCTACGATGGCTACGTGAATGTCTTGGGTCATGTGTTCAAATTTGTAGAGCCGAATTGGATTCGGCCAATCCTCCGAAAAAGCACCACATAGGAAAAAGAAATTTCTTTTTTGCCGCTACCCACTGCCGCTACCCACTGCCGCTACCCACTGCCGCTACCCACTGCCGCTACCCACTGCCGCTACCCACTGCCGCTACCCACTGCC
>JBCCCJ010000814.1:0-3721 GCA_039033615.1 Bacteroidota bacterium | reverse complement strand
GGAAGTCTTTTCCTCGGCCTGGAAGACCAAGGTGCAGCGGAAGCATGTCCTTTTCACCGAAAAGCGGGTCGTTTTCCAATGGGAGGGAAAACGGGGTGGCGGAGAAAGGGCTCAGTGCACTCCACGCCGACTGCAACAGAAACCCCTATGCCGGATGGAATCCGACGCTACATATTGCTATAAGAACATCATTTCTGACAGGTCCGCCTTTCGGACCATTCTGACATCTGGCAAGGAAGTGTTCTGGCTTCTCCCATCAAATCTCCACATTCCGGAGAATGAGGTCAATGCAATCCATCGTCGTAACTTCTTCCGCTTCTGCCTCATAATTGAGAATGATGCGGTGATTGAGGACATCAGGAGCGATGGCCTTGATGTCTTCTGGCAGGACGTAATCTCGTCCTGCGAGGTATGCATGGGCTTTGGAACCCAGGTTCAAGGCCAAACTGGCGCGAGGAGAAGCGCCGAATTCGATGTAATCTTGCAGACGAGGCATGTTGTAATCCTTGGGACTGCGGGTTGCCATGATGATGTCCACAATATAGTCTTCCAACTTCTCCGAAAGCTGAATCTCATCAATTTGCGCTCGGATGTTGAAGATGTCTGCTTTGCTCAAGATGGGCCGTACTTCGATTTTGCTCTGGGTTTTGGCCATGCGTCGCATGATCGCTTTTTCATCCTCCCGATTGGGGTAGGAAATGAAAACTTTGAGCATAAAACGATCCACTTGAGCCTCAGGGAGGGCGTAGGTACCTTCCTGGTCGATGGGGTTTTGCGTCGCCATGACCAAGAACGGTTCTTCCAATTTGTAGGTATGATCCCCGATACTCACCTGTTGCTCCTGCATCGCTTCGAGCAAAGCAGACTGAACCTTGGCGGGAGAACGGTTGATCTCATCTGCCAATACGAGGTTGGAGAAGATGGGGCCTTGTTTGACTTCAAATTTCCCACTCGATTGGTTGTAGATCATCGTCCCCAACAAATCGGCAGGCAATAGATCCGGCGTAAATTGGATGCGAGTAAAATCCAATTGCAAAGCCTTGGCGAGGGTATTGATGGTCAGGGTCTTTGCCAGACCTGGCACGCCTTCCAGCAGGATGTGACCATTGGTGAACAACCCGATCAGCAGGCGGTGGATCATTTTATGTTGTCCCACCACTACTTTTTCTACCTCCTGAAATAAGGCTTGAATTTTTTGTTCTTGTGGAGAAATGAAAGAGGAATCAGTAGCAACGGTACCCATGGATTTTTCTGAAAAAAGATTCATTCGCGGTAAACAATCAACCAGTATCAACAGAACAAACGAAAGTAACAAACCTTAGGCAAAAATGATTCGCAAATTGCGTCCACGGTTGGTTTCGCTACCTGATCCGTAATTTTTCTCAAAAATTGACCTATTTTTGTCTCAGATCCCTATGAATAGGGGGGCAATTGCAGGGAAGGAGATCCCAAAAAATGAATTTATTCTTGAAAAATGAGCCAATTGGATAATTCAGGAAGTGTTCAATGTCAAAGAGTTAGGTGGCTTTCCTGGTGGATCCTTTCATCTCTTTGTTGGATGATGCTGAGCTTGGCTTGCCGCAGCGTATCGGGCACGACTCACAGCCCCCTGTACAACCGGATTTTTCTGGATGCGCCCGGGACATTCCGAGGAAATGAGTTGGGGACGGACATCCAACAGGTTCCCAAAATAGAAGTAGCCGACCCCAAACATGAGGACAAATTGGGCCTGACCTATGAAGTGGATTTGGGGAAAGAGCGCAAGATGCTCCTGGATTATTTTTCTGATAACCTGAAAACAGAGCGGGAAAGCAACCGATTAGCTTCCATCATTGCAAACATTTTGTTGGAGGATGAAGTTGAAGCGGCGAAGCTATACAATGAAATTCAGCTGGTCTGTAACAATCGCTACCGCCTCGCCTCTGGGGTTTATGGCAATTACCTGTGGCAAAGCAGCAATGATTTCACAAGTAGCATCGAAGTTCGGTTGAAGCTGAATGAGGATAAAAAAGGCTTGACTATCAGCTTTATAGATACGGAAATTCGTCGAAATCCAGAAGGGCAACCCACTGATTAAGGATCAACACTTTGAAGATTTACACCAAAAAAGGCGACGCTGGGGAAACCGGCTTATTGGGAGGAACCAGAGTTCCCAAGTTTCACCTCAGAATTGAAGCCTACGGCACCGTGGATGAACTGAATGCTCATTTGGGGCATCTTCATGACTTGAGTCCCGACCTTTCTCAGGCCTCTCTTTTGCGGGAAATTCAAAGCCAATTGTTCACCATTGGTTCTCATCTCGCCAATGATCCGGAGAAATCACGCTTTGAGTTGCCCAAGATTCATGAACCCTGGATCGGTCGGTTGGAAGAATCGATTGACGTAATGAATGAATCTTTGCCTGACCTCACCAATTTTGTGCTACCAGGGGGCCATCCTGCCAATTCTGTCGCCCACGTTGCGCGCTGCGTTTGCCGCCGGGCGGAACGGCGTTGTACTGAATTGAACCTGCAAACTCCCCTTCCAGAGGCGCTACTTCCTTATCTGAATCGCTTGTCAGATTGGTTATTTGTATTGAGTCGGTCTATTTCCCACAGCAAAGGAGCTCCTGAAATCCTTTGGAAAGCCAGTGAGTGATCATGCGACGTAACAAGGAACTCAACATTGGGCTGACCGTAATAGCTGCCATCGTGTTGTTCTATTTGGTGGTGGCATGGACCAGTCGGATTCACTTGTTTGCGCCAGAAGAATACCGCTACACCATCTTATTTGACAATGTCAATGGTTTGCTGGAGGGCGATCCTGTCAACGTTCGCGGCTACACCAGCGGTCGGGTAGAGCAGATTCAACCCAAATCAGAAGCGGTTTGGGTGCTGATCAGCCTGGATCAGCGCATCCAACTGTTCCAGGACGTGCGGGCAGAAATCCAAATCAAAGAATTGATGGGGGGGAAAATGATCGAAATCTGGCCGGGGCAAGCGGGAGAGCCTTTGTCTGCTGGTGCCCAATTCCCGGGACGATTGTCGCCTGATTTTTCCTCTGCCTTCTCGCAGTTTGGCCAAATCACCGACCAACTTCAGCCCGAGCAGTTCATGCCCCTGCTCCAGCGATTGGACACCTTCACCCGCTATCTTAGTGCGATCAGTCGGGAGGTGCCGCCTGAGCAAATCGGCGCGATGGTCGCCGATATTCAGGGGATCACCCGCCGTAGTCAACGCCTGCTAGCTCAGTTGGAAGGCCAAAACCTACCGGAAAAAATCGACGAGGGGTTCACGGCCTTCACGGAGTTGAGCGAGCAAGGAAAAGGCTTGATGACCGATGTGGACAGCCTGCTGACCCAATTAGAAGCGGAAACCCTGCCTGAAGTCAACCAACTCCTCGCCAAAGGAGAAGGAAGATTAGATGAAGTGCAGTCGCTGCTCCAAGAAGTGCAGGGATTGACCGATCAACTGCAAGATACCTCGGCTTTGGTCGGTAAAATGCTGCAAGACCCTGCCTTTGCGCAGGAGGTAGAAGCTACCCTCTATCATTTGATTGCGACTCTTCGCCAGATTCACGAAGAACGGGTGATCGTCGGTTTTCGGAGGAAGAAGGGAGATTAGGAATTGGGGGATTAGGGAGTTGGTAAAGTAGGGGATTGGGGAAGTAGGGAATTGGTAAATTAGAGGAATCGGGGAGCTGGGGTGAGGTGGTCGTCTTTTGCCGGACAGTAAAAGTGGTT
>JBCCCJ010000813.1:0-3725 GCA_039033615.1 Bacteroidota bacterium | reverse complement strand
TCGAAGTTCTCACATGTCGGCATGGTCATCCCCAAAGAGGAGAAGGAACTCGTGATGATTGAGGCAGTATCGGCTGGAGTGGTGGAGACGCCGCTGGATAGCTTCTTGATGCGGTCCTTTGACGAGGAAAACAACAGCAAAGTGGTGGTAGGCAGAATGAAAGCTGCGCACGCACATCTGATTCCGGAAGCCATAGCGTTTGCGAAAACCAAATTGGGCCTTGCCTACGATGAGGTGTTTGACATCACAAACGACAAATACTATTGCTCGGAATTGATCTATGATGCCTTCAAATATGCGAATGGGAATCAGCCCATCTTTCAATTGCAACCCATGACCTACAAAGATCCGGATACAGGAGACCTCTTCCCCATTTGGGAGGACTATTTTGAGAAGCTGCACGTCTCAGTGCCGGAAGGAGAGCCCGGGTTGAATCCCGGAGGCATGTCGAAGAGCGACTATCTCGACATCGTTCACTTGTATGGAAAGCCAGAAGGCTATGAAGGAGTGGCGCCTGGAATGGAATAGCTTTGATGATGATTGGATTCCATTGGCAAGCCTGAAAGCCAAGCCGTACCAGCGAGCCCGTGTCGGGAGTCCGACCTTTGTATGGATTTGACCATCAATTCGTTAGTTCACCCCTGATTCTCCCAAACAAATGACCTTGGCCCTCCGTTAAGCGATAGAAAAAGAACAAACTATGAAATTCCCACTGATCTTACTGTTGAGCTTCGCCTATTTCACTGCGGCTTGCCAGACGACTTCCACCTCCCACACCGCAGAGGACAACGCCTCCTACCCCATTCAAAAAACCGATGCTGAATGGAAAGAACTCCTTTCCTCCGAGCAATTCCGCGTTCTGCGCCAACAGGGGACCGAATTTGCCTTTTCGGGAGAATATTGGGACAACAAGAAAACAGGCACCTATTACTCGGCAGCTACTGGCCAGCCTTTGTTCAGTTCGGAGCATAAGTACAAATCCGGTACTGGATGGCCGAGTTTTTATCAGCCGATTGATGAAAACGCGGTCAAAGAAGTGGTCGACAGAAGTCACGGGATGACTCGGATTGAGATCGTGGACAGTGGCAGTGGCTCCCACCTTGGGCACGTATTCAATGACGGCCCTGACCCCACCGGACTGCGGTATTGTATGAACTCTGCTTCCCTGATCTTCGTAGCAGAGGGAGAGGAATTGCCTCCCATCGTACAGGAATGGCAAGAACAATTTGGGAAGTAATTCGCTGCTCTGATCCTGGGTAGGCCATCGGTTCGATTCAGCGTTTTGCCAAATGGGAGGAAGGCTCGTTCGACGTATGACCCGCCACCATCTCCAACACCTCTTCACAAATCACCTCTGCATGCTCCGGCAGGGTGAAAATCGTCACATGCCCCGCATCGAGAAAATATAACTCGCTGTCTGTAGATAGGGCCGCGAGTTCTTTTTGCATCTGGATGCGTTCGCTGCGAAAATGTTCAGGGTCGACGCCAAGGCGTAGGAGGGCTTTGTCGTTTTGGTGGGTGCCCGAGAAGACCCGGATGGGCAGGTCTCCGAAATCATCGGCTGCGGCGGCACCTGCCCGTAACTGACGGGAATAGGTGTCATTTCCATCTCCCTTCAGATAGCCCCGGATGAAATCTCCGTCATAGGTGTAGGCTTTTACCTGATTGACGACTTCCTCTGGCAGACCCGGTGCCCAGAGGATCGGTCCCAGGGTATGATCATAAAGATGCAGCAGGCCGATGTCGCCCACTACCACCCCAAGTTTATACATGGGATCCATGAACCAGGAGGTGCTGGGAAGGCCCATGCGTTTGCCCGTTTCGGGGTGGCTGGCATCCAAAAAGACCAGCCCAGCTACTTCCTCGGGATAGCGCTGCGCAAACATTCGGATGTAATGCCCGCCATAGGAATGCCCAGCCATGAGATAGGGAGGTTTTTCCCCGGCGGCTTCGAGAAGCTGGTGCAATTCCTGGACGGCGGTCTCTGGATCGCGGGGAGAATCTGGGAATTCGCTATATCCGATGCCCGCGCGATCGTATCGGACCACCCGCAGGTGCTCTTTGAGGCCTTCGCTCAGCCAGTGATAATATTCTCCCGGAGCGCCAGCCCCCGCTTCGATGACCAGGGTCGGCAGCTCATTTTGTTCTCCGGTGCGATGGAGATGTAGGTGATAGCCGCCAACGTCTATCAACTCTCCAGGTGCCTGTGGCGCGGGACTGAGCAGGCGAGTCGTAGCTCCAGCCAACAAAAGCAGGACAAGTAAGGAGCCGAAAGAAATGCAGGTCCACTTGAAAAGGTTTGAGATGAGTTTCATGAGAATAGAATTTGACTGATGGAAGTCAAACCTACTTTCCCATTAGAGGAGGCAGAAATAATGATGGCCAACGCCTGGAAAATCCCCCCACAAAGCACGTGCAGGGGCTCCAATGGGGTTCACCTCAATAAACGGGTGGTTGGTGCCAAAAAATGGGACCTTGGTCAAAAAGATTGTGAGCAAATCGCAGGAAACGCTAGTTTGGGACATGATCGATTTTCTGCGTACCAACTTTCTCGTAGTCATCAAGGGAGGTGTAACCACGCTGTTCCTGGCAATCTTGTTTGTGCAATCTGGCGCTATTTATCTGGAGCTTGGATCGATTCCGCTGCCCTTATATTGGCTGATCAACTGCTGTAGCTTCCTGCTTTGCTGGTTGGCGATCACTTGGCTCATGACGAAATATCCACCCTATCAAGTTGCTGGGGTGATCAGCCTACTGGTGGTTGCTTTATATATCGAGCGTTATCTCAGCATCAGCGAAAATCCCATCACCACGCCCTTGATGATCCTCTTTTGGTTGGGCGTCGCCTACCTGATTGTGCCGCAATTTTTCCGAAAATATCAACTCTGGATCTTCATCGTGTATGGATTGGTCATCTGCTATCATTTTGTCGTCTTTTTTCAAACTCCAGATTATGATGGGAGTGATCGGGTCAATTTTGCCAATATGATGTTGATCCCGCTTCCAGTCTTTGCGGCGTTGTGGGGCTATGAACAGTGGCGGTGGCTCAGGGCGTTACAGGCAGACAAAGCCGAGGCGGAATTGGCCCTGCTCAAGAGTCAGGTCAATCCTCACTTTTTCTTCAACACCCTCAACAATCTCTATGGTCTCGTGGTAGAGAAATCAGAACAAGCGCCAGCCGTGGTGTTGAAGCTGTCGGACATGATGCGTTACACCATTTATCAGGGAAAAGAAGCCCAGGTCCTGCTCAGTGGTGAGATTCAATACCTGGAAACCTATATCGAACTCCACAACATTCGCTACCAAAAGCAGGTGGACATTTCCTTCACCCATTCTGCCGACCCTGGAATCAAAGTAGCGCCCCTGCTGTTCATCATCCTGCTGGAAAATGCCTTTAAGCATGGGGTGGAAAGCCTTCGAGAAGAGGCTTATATTCACCTGCACCTAGAAGCAAAAGGGAAGCAATTGACCTTTTCCATCGAGAACAATTATGACCCGTCAACTTCCCCGCGACCACGAGGAATCGGCCTGGAGAATTTGGAAAAACGCTTGAAGCACATCTACCCAAAGCGACATGAATTGAAGATCGATCAGCAGGCAGGCGTGTATCGGGTGAAGTTGGGATTTGAGTTATGATGAATAGATTTTATTGGTTCAACTACGAAAGTAGTGGAGCTTTAGGATTTTGAGGTTCCAGTCGGTTCTTCCGGGCGCAGCCTCACTAC
>JBCCCJ010000812.1:0-3725 GCA_039033615.1 Bacteroidota bacterium | reverse complement strand
AGGGGGAGGAATCATTGCTTTTCGGTGAGAAGAGTAGCTCCGAATAGCATTCGGCAACGTCCCTGATCGCCGATGACGAGAACACCCTGAATGTCGAACCGACGAATGATGAATGAAACATGATAATCGGACTTGCCCACGGCAAGGCTGGTGCGCATTTCCCACTCGGGAGGGGGAGAAAGGGGGAGGAATCATTGCTTTTCGGTGAGAAGAGTAGCGCCGAATTGCATTCGGCAACGTCCCTGATCGCCGATGACGAGAACCCCCTGAATGTCGAACCGACGAATGCTGAATGAAACATGAGGATCGGAATTGCCAGCGGCAAGATTCCGTTGCATCCTCCCGCATCCCACATCCCCTTTCCTTTGTCAGGGAGGACCGCTACCTTTGTAGGACTATTCATTTCTTACCCCCGAATTGATTATGCAAGCAGTGTTCATTTGTTCCGCCGTCCGGACGCCGATAGGCAGTTTTGGTGGTGTTTTTAACGGTCTCAGTGCGACCCAATTGGGTACTGCGGCCATTACTGGTGCGATGGAAAGAGCCAAGGTCAGCGCTGAGCTGGTAGATGAGGTGTACATGGGCAATGTCGTCTCGGCCAACCTCGGACAAGCACCTGCTCGTCAGGCGGCCCTCGGAGCTGGCATTGGCTACGATGTCCCTTGTACCACCGTCAACAAAGTGTGTTCCTCCGGGGCCAAGTCCATCATGTTGGCCGCTCAAAGCATCATGCTGGGCCACAATGAAGTGGTGATTGCTGGTGGCATGGAAAGCATGACCAACATTCCTTTCTACCTTTCCAAAGCCCGCTATGGCTATGGCTACGGAAATGGAGAGTTGATTGATGGCCTGGCAAAAGATGGACTCACGGATGCCTACAACCACATGGCGATGGGCGTTTCAGCCGACAATACCGCCAAGAAATACAACATCAGCCGGGAAGAACAAGACGCTTTTGCGGTTCAATCCTACCAGCGTTCTGCTGCAACCACCGAAAGCGGAGCTTTTGGAGGAGAGATTGTCCCCGTGCGTGTACCGCAGCGCAAAAGAGATCCGATCCTCGTCTCGGAAGATGAGGAGTTCAAGAAGGTGAAATTCGAAAAAATCCCGAATCTGCGCCCGGTGTTCAGCAAAGACGGTACGGTAACGGCTGCCAATGCCTCCACCATCAATGACGGTGCCAGCGCCTTGGTATTGGTCAGTGAGCAGAAAATGAAAGAATTGGGACTTACGCCCCTGGCGCGGATTGTTTCTTTTGCGGATGCAGCGCAAGAGCCTGAGTGGTTCACCACTGCGCCTACTTTGGCGGCCCCTAAGGCGCTGAAGCGAGCGGGCTTGAGCTTGCAGGACGTGGATTATTTCGAGGTCAACGAAGCCTTTTCTGTGGTTACTCTGGCCTTCAACAAGGTCTTGGAACTGGACAATGACAAGGTGAACGTGCACGGCGGCGCGGTTTCTTTGGGACACCCCCTGGGCGCTTCTGGTGCTCGCATTGTAACTACTTTGAATGGGGTATTGCAAGCCAAGGGTGGAAGCATTGGCTGTGCGGCTATTTGCAATGGTGGCGGTGGTGCTTCTTCCATTGTGATTGAGCGGGTGTAAACAAGCATCTAGAGACCTAACAGCTTTGGCCAGTGCGCGGTCAGGAGAAAGCTGTTAGGTCTTTGCCTATGGCAAGCGTGAGGTGCCTAGAGGGTCGACCGAAGGGAGAGTCCGCAGCATAGCGGAGGACGGAGCGCAAGCGAACCCCGGCAGGGACCGACCCCGATGGAGGCTGTTGCCTCTATCGGGGACACGCCCAAAAACAAGGAACAGGGAGCAAGGGTCAGGGTTCAGAAAATCAAGCAGTAAGGCTACATGACGTATCTACAAATTCTTCAGCAAATCAAGCAGGGCAAGTTTGCACCGGTGTATTATCTGCACGGGGAGGAAGGGTATTTCATGGACAAGATTGTGCAGGCGCTGGATACGGAAGGCGTGGTGTTGCAAGCGGGAGAAGCAGCCTTTAACCGGGAAGTATTCTATGGCCCCGATGCAAAAGCCAGCCAGGTCATCAATGCGTGTCGCAGCTTTCCGGTCATGGCCAATCGGCGATTGGTGATCCTCAAGGAAGCCCACCGCATGGCGAAACCGGAGTTGGAAAAGCTGGGTAGCTACGCCAAACAAGTGGTACCCAGCAGCGTCCTGGTCCTGGTATTCAAGGATCGAAAAGCGGGCTTAGGCAAAAAGGTAGTTGGGAACCTCAAGGGGCATCTGGTGGATTTCCACGCCAGGAAAATGTACGAGCGAGACGTACAACAGTGGTGTGAAGGATTTCTGAAGGACAGCGGCTTTCAGGTGGAAGCGGGAGCGGCAGGGATTTTGGTCGAGCACCTGGGGACCAATCTCAACCTAATCGAAAACGAGTTGGACAAAATCTTCATTCAGCTCAAAGCCAAGGGCCAAACCCAATTGACCAAGAATTTCTTGTTTCAGATGATCGACATCGACAAGGAATTCAATGTCTTTGAGTTGATCAAGGCTATGACCGAACGTAAGGTCTATCGCTGCCATCTCATCGTGGATCGCCTCACCCAAAACGTCAAGAATAATCCTCCGACGGTGATCGTGAGCGCCTTGTTTCGCTTTTTTGATCAGGTGGCGCTGGTTCACAAACACAAGCTCCGCGACCCCAACTCCATCAAGAGTCAGCTAGGGGTCAATTACTTTCAGGCCCGCGATTACGCCACGGCCAGTCAGACGTACCACCGGGCGCAGGTCTATCGAAACATTGGCCTGCTTCAGGATGCGGATCTCCGCCTCAAAGGGCAAATTCCCACCCAGATGAATTCCCGCCACATTCTCAAGACCCTGGTGTGGCAGTTGTTGCAGTAGAGAGGTCAGAAGACAGAGCATTCCATTGTCAGATCGCTTTGCTGTCAGAGGTTCATGCTAATGAACCAATTCCCTACCTGAACCTTGAACCTCGAAATCTGGCCGCTGGTGCCAGATTCACTCATTTCCCAACTCAAACCGCTCTACCATCCGATCCACGACCTCCTCTGGACTGAGGTGGGAATTGTCCACACGCAGGTAATTGGGCTCGGTGATTTGGCCTTCTTCGGAGGTCATTTGATAGCGGCCTTCTAGTCCAAGTAAGCCTTTGCGACGTACTTCTGGATCTTGTTTGCTGGGTTTGGCGGCCAAGCGATCGGGCATATCGTTGCGGGTCAGTCGGGTTTCCAAGTCTGCGTACAACTCTACGAGGTAAAACTGCCCGCCATATTGGGTAAATTGCTCTTTTAAGGCTGCGACATAATCCCAATCTTCCTGTTCGTTGAAGGCCCATACCAGGGTAAAAATGAATCCTTTTCGTGTTGGGCTTTCCGCAGCGGTACGAAACATCAGTTGGCGAATGCCTTCGTTGATGGCTTTGAATTCGGGGGTACCAAAGGCATAGAATTGCAAGGCAAATTCGATGCTGTGGTGATTGTGAAACAGGGTGTAGCCCAGACGTTTGGCGAGGGCTTTGCCAACGCTCATTTTGCCTACGGCTGGCGGTCCGGTGAGGAGGAAGCAGTTCATGGGGGAAGCGAGATTCGAGAGGCGGGAGGCGGGATTGTCAGATTATGTTCTTTGAACGGGGCGTGTCTTCCTTCAGAGAAATGAGATTTTCTCAAAAGTTGAAAACTGATCTTATGCTTTGAAAGAGCCAGATGACCACATTTTTACATTTAGGCTTTTTT
>JBCCCJ010000811.1:0-3726 GCA_039033615.1 Bacteroidota bacterium | reverse complement strand
GCTGGTTTTCAGGGAAATATCGGTTTCCGAATCAGGCCAGATACCCTGGGGAAATTCTTCATGACTACCTGGGCCACCAAGCCACTGTTTGGTTCTCCCCTGAAATATGCGGTAGGAGAATGCACGGACGCCATCATCGGAAAAATTGTTGGCTTGGTACCGGGCGGAGATTGTATATATAATGGGCTCGATGCCATCTTATCCCCCATCTTTGATGCCGCGCTGGATCCAGATTTTGGCTCAGCGCAGTACGCCGCCAATTACGCCTGGACTTTGGGAGGCGCCATTGTGGATTGTGGCATCGTGGCTACAGGAGGCGGATTGGTGTTGGATATTCTGAAAGACATTCTCAACTACAAAAGCTTAATCAATGATTTCCAAAGTATCCTGGCTTGCATTGAGCAATTTGGACCTGATCCAGGCGATGACGAAATCGAGATCACCACGTCGGTCGATCCCAATCAAAAGGCCGGCCTTCCGGGCGTAGGCATTCCCCAATGGATCAATCCGGTGGAACCTTTGTCTTATGTGGTCGAGTTTGAAAACCTGCCGACCGCCACGGCTCCGGCCATTGAGGTCCGAATTGAGGATACCCTAGACGTATCCGTGATGGATCTCAGCACCTTCGAATTGAAGTTTTTCACCTTGGCTGATAGCATGTTTGAAATTCCTCCGGGTCGTACCGAATGGAAGCAAATGGTCGATCTGCGGCCCACTGGCAACCATGCCTTTGCGCGGGTAAGCCTGAAAGTAGATACCCTTACGGGAATTTTCTTTTCCCGATTCGAAGGCTTGGATCCTGCCACCCTCGAACTGCTGGATGGCGCAGACGAAGGCATCATTCCGGCCAATGTCAACGATCCCGAAGGACGAGGCAGTGTGGGGTACCGGGTAGATTTGTTGCCTGATTTGCCGACAGGAACCCAAGTCGCCAATTCCGCCGCTATCTATTTTGATTTCAATGCGCCGATCATTACCAATACTTGGGTCAATACTTTGGACCTAGATGCACCGGCGAGTGAAGTGGCGACGCTTGATCCGGTCCAACAGACCCTTTCCTTTCCTATTTCCTGGTCTGGTACTGATTTCGGTTCAGGCATCAGATCCTACGACGTGTATGTCTCTACGGATGGCGGACCATTTTTGCGGGAAATTCCTGGCCAGTTGGATACCACGGTCACCTTCACGGGCGAAGCGGGTCGATCTTATGCCTTCTATTCCATCGCCATTGATTCGGTGGGCAATGAAGAATTGGCCCCGGCTACTGCGGATGCCAGCACCACGATAGATGTGTCCGCGAGTACGGAGCCCAGCATTTCGGCGCAAGTACAGGTGATTCCCAACCCCAACCAAGGGCAGTTTGAGGTGCTGCTGGAAGGGCTGCCAGCCGGAAGGGCTTCTCTCCGAATGCTGGATATGGCTGGGCGCGTCCTGCTGCAACAGCAAGTAGAGATCCGTGCGGAAGAAGCCCGGGTGCCTGTCTTGACGGAACTGCCTGCCGGGGTGTATCTGCTCGGCATTCAGGCAGGGGGACACTACTGGCATCAGCGGGTGGTGATTGAGTAGGGGAAGCCCCGATGTCACTATGCATTTCTTGAATGAACGTAGTGTTGCGATTGTCCAAACATAGCGTCGCCTGCAGCGGGCCCTACTTCTTTGTCGGCAAAGAAGTAGGCAAGAAACCGCCGAAGCCCCATGCAACGCTCTATGCCGCCCCAGCACCTCGGGCTTCGTGTCCAACCCGCCTTAGTGGTGAAGACTACGCCATGAAGAACCTTTTTGGACTTTTGTCCAGTAATAGAGGAAGCCCTAACAAATTTCGTTTTCGCCATCGGCGAGCGAGAGGTGCCTGGAAGGGGGCGCGAAGCGACCGCCCGGACCGAAGGGGAGGGCCGAGCCGATAGGCGAGTCTGGAAGGGACCGACCCCCGATCCACCTGTTGGTGGGTCGGGGGTCTCGCCCATCTGAACCTCCTCCTCCCAAAATTATCGTACCTTTCTTTCGTGTTATTTCCCTTAGCCCCCTCAACATGTTAGAAACTGATTACCTGATTGTCGGCAGTGGTGCGGTAGGCATGGCCTTCGCTGATGTGCTCCTGACTGAAACCGACGCTTCCATGATCATGGTGGACCGCTATCCCAAGCCTGGCGGTCATTGGAATGTCGCGTATCCTTTTGTTACCCTGCACCAACCTTCTCATTTTTATGGGGTGAGCTCCAAAATGCTGGGAAAGGGCCACATCGACACCGAAGGGTGGAATCAAGGCTTATACGAATTGGCGACGGGAGCCGAAGTCAGCACCTACTTTGAGGAAGTGATGCAAGAAACTTTCTTGCCATCCGGGAGGGTACAATACTTCCCGTCTTGCGACTATCTGGGCGGCCGTCAATTCCAATCGCTGGAGGGAGGGGACATCCAAACCGTGAAGGTTCGGAAAAAAGTGGTCGATTGTACCTATCTGAAAACCAGTGTTCCGGCGACCCACACCCCCAATTTCGAAGTAGCAGAGGGAGTCCATTTCATTCCGATCAATGGGCTCACCGAATTGACTGAGCAGCCGGAGGGATATGTGATCATTGGCGGGGGGAAAACCGGGGTGGATGCGTGCTTGTGGTTGTTGGAACGGGGCATCGCTCCAGAAAAGATTCATTGGATCATTTCGCGTGATGCCTGGATGATCAACCGAAACAAGGTACAGCCGACCATGGCATTTTTTGAGGCTTCGATGGGCGCACAGGCCGATCAAATGGAAGCGATTGCCAACGCTGATTCTCCCCAGGAAATCTTTGATCGCCTGGAAGCAGCGGGTATGTGGGTGCGAATGGATCCCACGATCCAACCCCAGATGTTTCACGCGGCGACCATCAGTGAGCAGGAGTTGGCGCAACTGCGTCGCATTCCCCATTGCATTCGCATGGGCCGATTGCAGCGAATCGAGCAGGAGCAACTGATCTTGGATCAAGGTTCGCTTCCGACCCAATCGAATTGGGTATATGTGGATTGCTCGGCCAGTGCCATTTCCAATTTGGCCGCCAAACCGATTTTCGATGGGGACCTCATTACCCCGCAGACCGTGCGACCCTATCAGCCGGTATTCAGTGGGGCCTTCATTGCGCATGTGGAGGCTGCTTATGGGGATGACAAAGTCAAGAATAAGCTCTGCCAGGTAGTGCCCCTGCCCAATGCCGACTCAGATTGGGTTCCCATGATGGCCGCTCAGATGGTCAATCAATTCACTTGGTCGCAAGACAAGCCGCTCCGCAAGTGGCTCTCGCAAAATCGACTGGATGGATTCAGCGGGATGGTTCGCTCGGTAGATCGGACGGACGAAGAAAAAATGGCCATTTTGAATCGGCTTCGCGCGCACGCGATGCCGGCTTTCCTGAAACTTCAGCAATTCATGCAGGCAGACAAACCATCATCGACTACTCCTATGGACTCCCCTCAATTTCAAGTCAAAAGAAGCGCATTCATCCAACAGCAGTTGGTGGAAATCCCCGCCGAAGCATTGGTCCTCCAACCCGGTGAAATTCAGGTAGAAGTGGAGAAATTCGCCTACACCGCCAACAACATCACCTATGCCGTGGCGGGAGATACGATTGGGTACTGGAAGTTTTTTCCCCCTGTCGGTACCAAGGATGAGATTTGGGGCAGAAACACCTCTTCGCACCAGTCATGCGCCACAACATCCGACACCGCCGCACCCGGAGCCCAGCGAGAGATACG
>JBCCCJ010000810.1:0-3726 GCA_039033615.1 Bacteroidota bacterium | reverse complement strand
AATAGCAGATCAATCTCTGAAGCGAAGGAAGTTGACATAAAGGAAAGAGTAAAGAGTGGAACATAATCCTAGGATTCATCCCAAACTAAAGATAATTCCACTTTTGATGCAATTGCCCTAGAATCAGTCCGTTGCATACGACTTCCATAGCGCATTAGGGCAATACTTAGTTTACAGGGAGGCATTGGCCTTTAAACAAGAAAAGGGAGATATATTCCTTGCCATTCCAGTAGATATTTGGCACTCCTTCTTTCAAAAACCTTTTGTTCAGCGAATGTTGCACACCTACACCATTCATATTCTCGCTTTTGATCCAATTGATATCACTCATTTGATATGGAAAAAACACTGATGTTCCAACAGGCCATTCTAGACTTTCTTCACGAATATGCTGAGGGGTATGACCAAGACCCTGATGATCCAATTTTGACTCAGATCATCAGCGATAAAGAAAATAACCACTATCAGTTGGTGAGGGTTGGTTGGCGAGATCGTATGTTCCACCATTTTTGCCTCTTCCATTTCGATATCATAGACGAAAAAATATGGATTCAGGCAAATAATACAGAGGTAATGGTTGGAGATGAATTAGTCAAAAGAGGGGTTCCTAAGCAGGAGATTGTCCTTGGTTTTCAACCTGTGTATGCTAGGGTGCACACAGGGTTTGGCTCATAAAAAAACCACAGGTATTCACCTGTGGCTCTGTAGATTCACAATTCTAGTGCTTTCGGAGCTAAGTGATACTCAAAAAATAACTTGGACCTTTTCACTCGTTCTTTCGTCCCAGTTCTTCGTCAAGGCTCAGCTTTGGATCCCTTTTTCCCAAAGTTTCGCGCCTTGGCCCGCTAACCACTCGGTGTTGTACTTCAAGTCTGGGGAAGGGATCCTAGACTTGAATCCCAAAAGCGAGAATAGCGAGCTATTTGAGTTTTTTCTGACGCAGCTAGGCGGGAAAAGGGCAAGTTTTATGGGTGGAAACTTCGTTCGGTAAGCACTAAACTTATTGGAAGAGAGGAGAGGACAGATGTCAGACCGAAATCATTCTCCGATCTCGTTCATCAATCTTTGGCTTTTCCTGATTCTGAAAAGCGCACGTCTTTCAGGGCCGCATCCAGGCTTTTATTTTGCTTGTCAAAGGCTTGCAAGGTGGCCGCAGGAATGCTGATTTCCATTTGTTTGGGCGCATTGCACTTATGGCAATCGGGGAAGTTCAACTTCAGAATCAGGCGCTCTCCTACAGGCAATCGACGCAGCGTGCGACCGTATTCTAGCATGACTTCGGGCAATTCCTCTTTGAGTTGGCCGCTCAATTCATCCAGCCATTCGTCGTAGGTATCTTCCTTCTCAAATACGTCATATACAGCCTTGGTGGTCGAATTGCGGCCCCGATCGATGAAGATGACCCCAGATCTGGCAGGACTGCTAAACTGAATTTGATAGATGACTCCCAAATCAGGAATGAATTCGATATCGTCCCCTCTCCTCCCTAGACCAGCCATTCGATAGGTAAGCAACAAATCATCCCCTTCTTCCTGATCCACATAGCTTTTGGTGAGTTCTCCTTTGATTTCTGCCGTCCGTTCGTTGATGATTTGGCTAAAGATCCGGTACTCGAACTCTGGCTCCTTGGATTCCTTTTCCTCCAACACAATGCGACTCTTCAAGGTAGCTTCGTCAATGCTTCCAGAGCGATGCGCCCGCAAGTCTTTCATCTTGACTTTGAGGCTGAAATCGCCAGTGATCAGATCGGCATCGGAAGCGGTGGAAGAAATCCCTATTCCAGCAATAGCTACAGCCTGACTCCGTCTGTTGTTGGCTTTGTGAAGGATGATGATGGATTCATCGTCTTTCAATTGAGTAGCAAAATCCCCATAGTCGATCAAAAAGCGAGTCAATTTGTCGATCAGACCATTTTTTCCACTCGCTTTGGGGATAGCTGCGACCCCATTAGTTGCGGCTGGCGGGGCTGGGGGAGCCGGAGTGGTCCGAATCACTACGTTTCCCTGGCTCTTTTTTGCTTTTCCTTGAGTAACGACAATTTGCTGATCGGTTTCTGCGTCAAAGAATTCCCAGCTCTCAGGAGCCACATAGGCATTTGAGCCAGAGGAAGACCAGATAGACAGGTTCCCCAATCGAGATGGCGTTCGGAAAATGATCCCTACCCCGGCTTCATACTGGGGGGAATCGTCCCCGTATCGGCTCAAAAAACGATTGCCGTCGCTGAGCATTTCATTGAAAATTCGTTGCATCACTTCCAGATCCTTTTCCATGCGGTCGGAAGTCTGGCCATATCCCGCTACAGAAAACAAGAGGATGGCGATAAACATGAGAACTTTATTCATGAGAGTATTGGTTGATAAATGTCAAGGTTCATATTTCATGGTTCAAGGATCAGATTCTTGCGAAAAGGGGACCCCAATTGAAAGGAAGGGTTGTAGTACCAGAGTAGGAAGTTGGGTAACTGGTAGATTGGGAAAGACGTCTGACAACTTCGTGGTCTGACAGCAACGCGTTCTGACATCTGACCTCTACCGTAAGTACTGCACCAACTCTGTCAGCAATTCTTCTGATTGTTCGTTTTTGCGTTGGACTTCTTGGAAGGCATAACCAATCTGTTGCAGGTCTTCGTTTCGCTGGAGTTCGAGGTATTGGGTCAACTCGGTGATCAATTGCTCGACCTGCACTTGCTGTTGGCTTTGGGACCAATCGGTCAGGCGATACACGAGGTCGATGTTTTCTTCCTTGATCTGCTTCGACAATTGCTCGAACTGGGATTCGGTAATTCCTTGATTTTTAGGGATTTTTCTTTCCAATCCGGCAAACTGCTTTTGCCATTGCTCCTGTTGATCAGCGAAGTCGGATCGGAGGCTGTCCTGGTATTCAGAAAGGGCGGCTTCCATCATGGCTTGAATCTCCGGTGCGGAAGTACCCGGGATTTGGACGGGTGCCTGAATCTCAGGTGAACCGAAGCGAACGTGCCAACCTTCCGGGCTTTGTCCTACTTCCAATTGACTGAGGGAGGCCCCCATCAGCAGTAGACAGACCGATGCTGCGACTGCCAGGACAGGTTTCCACCATTGATTCATGGGCTGAATCTGAGCGATGGGATCTCCCGGCAGCACCAATACAGGGGTCTGCACCTCTGGTTCAGGTAAGGCTTGCAGGCCTACCCGAATCTGCTTCATCTGCTCCAGCTCGGCCTTTTCTTTCGGATGGGAGGCCAAATAGGCCTCTACCGCTTCCCGCTGACTTTCAGGGAGTTCCCCATACAGCCAGGCGATCAGTTGTTCGTGGGTAACTTCAGGATGCTTCATAACGCGCTTGTTGCTCAAATTGCCAACTTTCTAAGGTGCGTCGTAGATTTTTGAGGCCGTAGTACAGACGCGACTTGGCCGTATTTTCTGAGATGTCCAGCACTTCCGCGATTTCCCGGAAGGTCAGGGACTCGTATTCTTTCAAGAGAATGACCAGCTTTTGTTCTGGTTTCAAGGTTGCGAGGGCTTGCTGTAGGAGACGATGTTCTTCTGCTTGCATCAATTGCTGGTCGGCAGCCGGGTCTTCGTTGCGCCAACTGCCCGCCTGAGGAGCGTCCTCACTTTTTTGGAAGCGAGAAAAAGTCATCCAGCGCTTCCGTTTGCGGCGGCGGTCCTCTTCGTAGCAGTAGTTGGTGGCGATTCGGAACAGCCAGGAACGAAATCGACTGGTCTCCTTCAGCTCGCCCAACTT
>JBCCCJ010000809.1:0-3730 GCA_039033615.1 Bacteroidota bacterium | reverse complement strand
TCAATCCCCTGCCCCGCAATGGTACCTTCGGAGAAAATCACGAGCAAGGAGGCTTTGTATTTGTGCGCAAGGATCCCTACGCCAACCTCGACCTTTCCCGTGCTCAGGCCGACCTATCTGCCTGGACCCAAGCGAAGGAAGACAATACTGTGGTCAGCTATGAGCGTTATCTTCGTCAACATCCACAGGGAGACTTTATTACTCTCGCCCAACAAAATATTCGCGACATAAACCGCCTCGCAGAGCAGCGTCGGGAGCAGGCTGCCTGGCAACAGGCCCAAAACAATCCCAGTGTAGCCATCTACACTGCCTTCATCGACCGCTTTCCCCGTAGCCGACACCTGAGCGAAGCCCGCGAAGAAATCAAGCACCTCGAAGCCCAGGCCGCCCGTGCTGCGGATGAAGCCGCCTGGCAACGCGCACAGGACTGCAACACCCTCGACTGTTACTGGACATACCTCGACCAACAGAAAGAGGGACGCTATCAAAACGAGGCTCAAGACCGCATGAAAATCCTCCGGCGAGAAGCCCAACTCGCACGGGAAGTAACTGCATGGCAGGCCGCCAAGACCGAAGATACCCCTGGAGCTTATCAACGCTTCCTCGACCAATATCCCAGCGGAGCCTATGCCGAGCTCGCAAGGACAAGAATCCAATCCACTCCCGATCTCCCCCTCAACCTCGCTGACTACGGTCTGCCCACCTACAAACTCCTCACCATCGAGGGGGGAAGCTTTCAAATGGGGAGCGATGAGGGAGATAGGGATGAGAAACCCATCCACATGGTAAGCGTGAGCAGCTTCCAACTCGGCAAAACCGAAGTCACCCAAGCGCTCTGGCAGGCAGTGATGGGGGAGAACCCCAGCTATGTCAAAGGAGACAACTTACCCGTAAAATCTGCCTCTTGGGAGGACTGCCAACAATTCATCCAGAAACTCAACCGGAAGACGGGGCTGAACTTTCGCTTGCCGACCGAGGCAGAATGGGAGTACGCTGCGGGGGGAGGAGCTACCGGGCGTACCACCTACGCTGGCACCAATGACTCAAAGGAGCTAGCCAACTATGGCAACTTCTGCGATCAAAGATGTGAATATGTCGGGGATGAAAATCAATCGGACGGTTATGTCAATACCGCTCCCGTGGCCTCTTTCCAGGCCAATCGCCTCGGCCTCTATGACATGAGTGGTAATGTCTTCGAGTGGTGTCAGGATTGGTACAGCAGCGACTACTATGCCAACAGTCCTGAGAGAAATCCTCTAGGCCCCAGCAGCGGCACGAGCCGCGTGCTCCGGGGGGGGAGTTGGGTCGGCTACACATCTATCTTGCGGGTAGCGGTTCGCGTCCACGACGCCCCCGACTACAGGTACTTCAACGGCGGCTTCCGCCTCTCCAGGACCCCTTAGATTCTGTTTTTTTACCTTCCTTCGGTTTCACTCAGGACAAGCTTTACCTTTTACAGGTGCAACCTATGTATGTATACATAGGTCATACATCTACATATATGAAAACAGCATATAGACGTGCTGATTTATCCTCAAGATGCCTCATATATGGTCTGAGCCAATCACATTTTATGGAAGCCACCGTATTGACCCTTTTATTTGATTCAGGTCGCGGCGGATTTCCTGCTGAGGAATTGGCGGATTTTTGTCTTGGGGCCAAAAAGAGTCATACAAGCCCGACTATTGCATCCGGCCATTTTATCTGATACTTTCGGGCTTCGACCCAAATGATTCACATGTTTCTTCGATCTTGTTTTTGGCTCTGCCTGCTGTGCCCGCTCGGCATCCTGGCTCAGAATCTTCAAGCTGATGCAGCCTTTTTCCACGCGCAGACCAAGTCTTTTGACCGTTGGTTGGGGCGGGAAGGGCTGGGAGACTATCTCTCGGTTTATGCGCTGGACGTACAAGAGGACAAGCTTCTGTTGTACCTGCAGTTCACACATGAAGAAAGCGAGAACGACTCTACCCGGCTGGATCAGGCGGTGGCGAGCTGGAAGTTGGTCAAGACCTATTATGATTCCTTGCACAGCCGCAGGTTGGAAGAGGCCATGCTCCATCAGTTGAGTTTTCTCATGGAGGTGAATCAGAGGGAGGTGCAGGTATTGCTCTACGACACCCACGACAAAGAGAAGCATGCCGTATTCATGCGCTTCCTCTACTTTTGGCAAGGAAAAGTCAAGGTGCGAGAAAGAGGGCAGATGAAGTCTGAAACGGTCCGCATCCGTCTGAAAGCGCCAGCGGGGCAAGGGCGAGCGGAAGAGCGATTGAGTCTCGAAGGAGGCTACCAGCAGACATCGGTATTTCAGGCGATCACGGCCTATTGTCAGCAGCGATTCACCAATGTGCGGTGCGAAGGCCGAGAGGCACACCTGGAACCCATTCAGGAGGAGGAGGTCTTGCATTTTCAAGTCTGGAACCTCTGCCGAGAGGTGCTGTACTATATGGACAAATCGGAGCTCAACCAGTTTCTCAGTTGGTTGGGCGTTGAAGCGGACTGGGCCAAGCGAGAGATGTTGGATGTTCAGATCACCTACAGCCAACAACCCGATGGCATCGAGTTGGTACTCATTCTCAACGGCAAGATTGGCTCGGGTTTGTTTGAAGAAGATCGTCGAGGTGGCTATTACAACATGGAAGATGATTTTGACGACGCCTTTGCCAAATATGCCCAGCGATTCAAAACCGACTTAACCACCTACCTCCGTGAGCACCTCAAATAAGCCCACATCTGGCTTGCGAGCCTACGTCCAGGCGCAACTCGTAGCCGACCAACCGGGTTTGGCCTTGGCAGCGCTTCGATCTCACGCGCCAGATCCCGAAGCATCTGATTTCTTGACCCTTGCGGCTCAGTATGAGACCATACGTTTGGCTCATACCCATCCCAAAACTGATCCTCAGGCGTTTCGCCAGCGACTCAATCAACTCAGTTTTCGCTTATCCCAGCTTGCGTGCAAGCTCCCAGCTGAAGCGAAATTGCCAGAACATTGGAAACCCGAGCTTGCTCCCTTGGAATGGAAAATCCCTGAGAAAGCCCCTCCCTCGGCTGGGCAAAAGCAGGGCATCTCCGACCAGCGTTTTCAGTGGCACATCCTCGTTTTGATCGTCTTGGTCAAGTTGGGCATTTTCGGATATATGAGTATCCTGGAAGATGCAGGGGCCTTTTCTGCTGAGCAATACCAGGCTACTCTCAGCGTGCTCATTCCAGTAGTAGCCGCCTATGTCGGCACCATGTTCAAGCACCTGTTCAGCAAAAAAGACCCCAATCAGCCTCGCAATCAGCCGACCTCCTATACCAGTTGGCGGGTCCAGTGGTTGACCTATGGGGTATTTGCGCTCTACGCCCTGCTGTATTTCTTTGCTCTCACTGCAGAAGGCAAAAACGCCGTGGAGTTCAAACGATTTGTCTTCCAGATCAACACCATTGAAGCCGTTTTTGGGGTGTTGATCGGGTATGTGGTCGCTACCCTGTTCAAAGAAGCGAAGGAGAAGTAATGCTTCTTTTCATGCATTGTTCTTTGCCGAATGCAATTCGGCGCTACAACTTATCCTTGCTCCTCATACTCCTAGACAAAATGGCGAATCGTGATTATTTGCGTAGCCTTCACCACAAAGGCGGGTTGGCCACGAAGTCCGAGGTGCTGGGGCGGCCATGAGCGTTGCATGGGACTTCGGCGGTTTTTTGCATCCTTTTTTGCCGACAAAAAAGGATGGCCCGCGGCAGGCGACAC
>JBCCCJ010000808.1:0-3730 GCA_039033615.1 Bacteroidota bacterium | reverse complement strand
CCGATGATCCTGAGTAAGCCGGAAGGATATTCAGAAATGCTGTAGATGCTTTTGCCCTGAGCTAGGGGAAGACAGGATTACTAGCTAGCAATCAGCCGGAGTTGCTCGGCAAACTCCCGGGCAATGGCGGCTTTTTGGGTTTGGCTCGCGCTCAGTTCGATGGCTTTTGCGGCTCCAAAGCCCACATCTTCCGGCAGGTTTAGGCGTTGATAACAGCGGGCGTAGCGATACCAAAAATCTGCGTTTTGATCGTTTCGGTCCAAAGCTTGGGTGATCAGTAGGCTCGCTTCGTCATTACGCTCCATGGCCAGGAGGATATCGGTTTGAAGCAAAATGCTGGCCTGATCCATGGGATGTTGGGCGATATTTTCTTGCAAATGAACAAGGGCTTGGGCGGTATCGTTCTGAGCCAGGGCCAATTCTGCCTGCACATACCGAAGTTCATTCCCCTGTCGCCCAGGCAGACTTGTGGGAATCTGTACTGCCAATGCCTCCGAAACTTGCCCCTGATAGAGCAGCGCTCGGGCATATGCGATCAGCAACTGAGGCTGGTCGGGATGCGCTTCCAAGCCAGCGGTCAGGTCTTCGATGGCATAGCGATTTTGGTAGTGGTTGTACAAGCGGCCCATTTCCAGATAGGGCAAATAAGTCTCTGGATGGGCTTCCAAAGCCCGCCGAAAGCTCTCCACTGCGATGGCAAATTGCTGCGTACTGTCAGCATATCGTCCCACTCGGAGTTGCTCATTCAAGGAAAGGCGACTGAGGTCCCACTCCGTCATGGCATAGACTTCTTGGCCATAGGCCGCCAACAGCATCGCCAATTCTTTGGCGCAGGGCTCCCATAAGCTTTCGTGCTCTGCGCGCAAGGCACTCAATAAATAATTGGCGGAGTCAGCTTGGCCAAGGTCGATCAGCATTTTGCCTGCATACAGAGACCCGAGGGGATCTCCGGCGGTTCCTGCGGCGAGGAAATGGGGAAAGGCCATTTCTGGAACGTCTCGACTATGATACAAGGCTCCTAGTGCCAATTCGCTGACCGGAGCTAGTCGCGGATAGGCCTGACTCAAAAACTGAATCCGACTGGCCGCATAATCCACGGAATCCGCGAGGAACATCACGATTCCATCCAACAGCATGGCGTCGGGTGCCTGATCAACCTTGGCGAGTTCCTTGATCAAGGAACCATTGACCTGATCGGGTGCCGTTTTCAGGAGCAACAACTGATGATTGTATGCCGCGAGGTATTCCTCCTGAATCAAGGTGGCCCAATCGGTGGGGGGATCGAGACCTTCTTTCAGGGCAAAGGCCAATGCATTGGCGGTAGAACTGCTGGGAATTCCCGGTGTTTCCAGGGAAGCCCCGAAGAACTGACGCGCGTCAGCCAGCCGATCGTATTCCCAATATACTTGGGCCAGGTTACTATAGACTTCCGAGGCGTCCAAATCCGCCAGCAATGCTGACTTCAGGCACTGGATGGCGCTGTCTCCTTGGCCGCCCTGATGGAGCAATAGACCCAGGTTGTTTAGCAAATAGGGATGAGATCCCCCTGCAATGCCTTTCCCCAGCAAGGTTTGGGCGTCTTTGATCTGCCCTCTTGATTGAAGCAGTTGGGCCGCATTGAGCCAGCCAAAGGGAAAGTCCCGGCGCTTGGAGGCACGCTGATACATCCGCAAGGCGTCGGTTTGGCGCGCTGGTACTGGCAGGAAGAGCGAGGCCAAGTTGTAGTTGGCTTTGGGCGAAGGGGGACTGGCAAGCAGCGCTACTTCATAGGCGGAAATGGCGCCTTCCCGATCTCCCTGGATGGAGGCATGATCTGCTTTTTGCAGGGCGTCAGAATGCGCGAGGAGGTTGAAGCTTTTCCAATTGTCCCGGCCTTCTGCCAGGGTCAGACTGATCAAGCCGATCATCCAGACCACAGCAAAACTGAATCGAGGCCCTTGTGGCAAGAGGTAATATAGGTGGAACTTTTGCTTCAACAACGGCCCAAAATTCCCCAGAATGTAGATCAGGTGGGCAAAGCCGATTCCCAGAAAAGAGATGGTCATCAGGCGTTCTACCCCGAAAATGAACAGCGGATCTCCCGTGGTGTACTGGACCGTCAGGTAACTCAGGACAGCCAACACCCAGCCCATCAGCAAAAAGCTGAACGCACTATGGCTCTCAAAGACTTTTTTGAGCGGGGTGAAATGATTCTGGGAGGTAAATACGGCGATCAGGGCCGAGACGATCAGCAAATGCGTAGGGCGAAATGCCAGCCGAAACCCTCCCAGGAGATTGAAATTCATGAATTCATTCAACCAAACCAGCTCTATCAATGCCAAGCCCACATAGCCAGCAACCAAAGCCCAGGTAGGCCAACGCTTTTCTTTGCGGGGGTGATTGGTGCCAAAGTAGAAAAGGAGATTGGTCGGTTCTTTCCCCAGAAATAAGAAGAGGAGCAGGGAAAGAAAGGCCAGGTAGCCAAAGGTATTCAGCGACACTTCATGCACGCCTTCCCAGTCTCTCAGCCCAATGGCCAGACCTATGTAGATGGCACTGAGCCCAAGGATCGCCAAAAACCTGGCGGGCAATTCCCATCGGATGATGAAGGCTTGGAACAAATAGGCCAATCCGAGATAGGAAATGAGCATGAGGAACTCCAGCAATTTGAAGACCTCGTCGGGATACAAAACGGTGGACAGGCCAGAAAAGTGGAAGAAGAGCGCAAAGAACCCATAAAACAGATAGGCCCAATTAGATCGAATCAAGCTGGCCGCAGCCAAAAACATGGACCAGGCAATGAACTGGACAATCAGAAAGGCATAAAAAGGAGGCGCCGCGACTTCAATCGGTCCCGCCGAAAAAGAAGTCCACTGTCGAAAGGCATTGAGGTTCAGGGGAATGTTGCGATAGTTTTGCTCTAGGTCCATCACCTGCACCTCTTCCGCTTGGACTTGGGGGATGGTATTGATCTCCAGGGACCAGAAATAGGGTTGAGCTTCGTGAAATGCCAGTCCGATTCCAGTTAACAGAATCAGGAGGAGCATGCCCCCCATCAGGCGTTGGAGGTAGGGAGGAAATTTTTGAAAGAAAAACCAAAGGGGAAGCCGGGGAAAGCGGGAAAGGTCCATAGGGGCTTGGCTCATTTGCGAACGACTTTAGGTACGCGAAAGAAGGTACCGTCGTTGTCAGGAGCTTGTTGGATCATTTCTTTGGCGGGCAAGGCTCCACTGGCTTCGTCCTTGCGGAGGTGGTTGATTTCTTCGGTCATGTGAATGAGTGGAGCTACGCCTTCGGTGTCCACTTCTTGCAGTTGATCCACAAAGTCCAGCATGCCCTGAAAATCGCGCATCAGGTTTGCTTTCTCTTCTGAGGGGATTCTCAGTTTGGAAAGGGCAGCCAAATGATCCAACAATGCTTCCGTAATTTGCATAGAACAAAGGTACAGCAGAGCGAATTGCTTTTCAAACCCTTTCAGGTCAGGCGGCTTCTTCCGTCGGTTTTTCAGTCTTGCGGATATGATTTTTGTGTAGGGGAAAGCATCTCCAATGCCGCATCTATGCCATCAATTGAAAGGGGGGCTTTTTCAAATTGGCGTACCTACGGCACGCCTGATCGTCAGATCGAAGGCAGTTGCTACCCATATTCACGTCTCTAGCGAGACGCATGGCGTTGCCAAGAAGAAAAATTTGCCACAGGCAATGGTCCAGGGACCAATATGTCGGAAGCGCACGATTATCCAGCAACCGCT
>JBCCCJ010000807.1:0-3738 GCA_039033615.1 Bacteroidota bacterium | reverse complement strand
CTTGGGTAAAGTAGAAGTCAAAGGCTTCATTTGCGGATTCCCCCAACGGCTGCTCCCGGAAAAAGGAGCGCATGTAGAGGTAATTCACCGCAGAGTTACTCAGGTGATTGGCTTCCAGGACGGCTTTTTGTTCTTTCAGCTTGCCATAGGCTTCTGCTCGTTTTCCATCCACAAAACTCACAGCCTGGGCCAGCATTTGCTGTTGCTCGGGATCGCCGCCAGTACTCACGCCCAATTGCTGCAAATTCCCGAATCCGGTGGCAATGAGTTGGGTGATGTATTCGCTGTTTTTCATGCCAGGGAACCAGGAGAAGCCTCCGTCGCTATTTTGGCGCTGGCGAATCTGCTGCTGGGATTTGGCAAGTTCTTCCTGCATCCGGCTGAGATCCAGCAAGGTACCCAATCGCTTTTGGCGCTCGGCTTGACTCTTGGCTTCGATCACCCAGGGGGTTTCACTCAGCATGGCGGTTTTGAGGGCTTCGTTTTGCTGAAGCTTGGAAGCAAAGCCACTGCCATCTGGCATAGCCGCCCAAGCCTGAAAGGTCTCGGCAATTCTCGGATCGCTGTTGGCGATGTGGGTTCCCAGCGCATTGGCGTAGAAACGGCTGAAAATTTGCTCGGTACACTGATGGGGAAATTCCATCAGGTAGGGCAAGGAGCGCACCGCTTCCCAGGCCGGATTGGTGGTGATGTCCAAGGTCAGTTTGTGGTGTTGGAGGGTAGGCGAATTGCTGGCTTCGACCAGACGATCGAAGGTGAATTTCTCCTTCTTGCCCCGCATGGTGAGGGGCTTGGTCTCCGTTACCAACATCCGATTGGTCAAGACAGGCAACACATTTTCTTCCCCATCGGTGAACTCCCCCGCGCTGGCATACATGCGCACGGCAATGGCAGAGAGACCTTCCGGCACAGTGATGGCCCACTCTAGGGCTACACTACCTTTGGGTGGCACGCTGAAGGCGCGACTGGCTTCTCCGTTGGCAAATAGTGCATCCACATTTTGCTCGTTGGTAGCGTCCACCAATTCCAACTTGGCGCTGCCAGAAAGGCTCTTATCGGTCAGATTGACCACTTTGCCCCGGAGGACCATCTGATCCTGCTCCCGGAAAAAGCGAGGCAGATTGGGGACCATCATCAATTCCTTTTGGGTAACGGTTTCGCCGCCGAGGGTCCCAATCTTTAGGTCTTGGGTGTGCGCCAAGCCGAGGAACTTCCAGCGGGTGAGCGCCTCCGGCATGGTGAAGTCCAGCACAATTTCGCCTTCAGCATTGGTTTGGAGTTGAGGGAAAAAGAAGGCGGTTTCCTGGAGGTTTTTGCGGAGGGGTGGTGGGGAGGATGAGACACTTTGGGTTCTTTCCTGTTCCTGTAGAATCTCTAGTTTATACATATACTGATCGGCCCCTCCTTCTGAATCCATAGCGTCATTTTGAACTACCTCATTCAATACAACAGAAGCATCCTCGGCCATAGGTGCTGGTGCTGCGGCCCTCCTTGGCCTGGCTGATGCTTCTGCCATGAAGAGTCCTCCTGTGGTCATGTATCTGCCCGGATACCCCAAAAACAGCCCACAAGGATCCAATTGATCATAGGACTGGCTAGGCGTATTACGACTTTCGTTCCAGTTTTCCCCATCGATGCTACCGTTGTTGGTGCCGAAGGGCCGGGCATCCAGGCTCAGGTAATTGCCATAGCTGGGGTATAAGTCCAGAGCATAATTGTGCGGTTTGAACTGATCCAGGGAGGCGTCATAGAGGGTAGCCACCATTTCAGCGGCTACCGCTTCGGCTTTAGGGCCTTGAATGCGCAGCTTCCATTGCTCTTGCTGGCCCGGCTGAAGCGGACTGCGGAAACTCTCCCAACTCAATTGGAGTTGACGGTTGGTCCAAGGCACCTGAATGCGTTTCTCGACCTCCTTGCTATGATTTTGGCTGATGTAAGCGACTTTCAAATAAAGATTTCCCCGGTGCTGTTCTTCAATGGGTAAAGAGATTTCCTGCCGTCCGGCTCCTAGCTTGATGAAGCGCTGTTCAAAGACCTGATTGGCCTGGGTCAATTGCATCCACACCCAAAGTTCTCGCTCCGAGGTAGTTAGCGCCAATTCGATCTCTTCCCCTGGTTCGCCCTGCATCTTGTCCAATTCCACCTCCAACCAAGTGGACGTGGGCAGGCTTTTCCGAAACGGATTATACAGGGTGAAGTATTTGACCACTTCCAGTCCACCTCCGGTCTCCATGACCATCTGGTAATAGCCAGGGGGTAGCGCTTGTACCGATGCGATACTCATTTCTTTTGAGACCCCCGTATCGAAGCTTTCTTCAACCAAAGCCTCTCCTACCACCCAATTCTGGGCCTTGGCTTCTTCTCGGAATTGATCGCGGGGAAACCAACGCCGGAAGGTCGCTTCGCTGTACAATTGCTGATCGACGGGCTCCCAGGGACGGGGACGATAATTGATCCGAGGCGTTTCCACGGGAGAGATGCGGATTTTTCCTTGGGTCGGTACAAATTCACCATTGAGGTTATTGGTCGTCAGTTGAATGGTAACCGCTTCTGATTTCTCGATGCTCTGCGGTACTTCCAGGCCGATTTCCAGGGATTGATACCCTAGACGGAAGGAAGATTCGGTGGAGCGGGTTTCTCCGGTGATATCTACCACGTCCACATACACCTGGTAGGTGAAGATCGGTTTATCTTCTGGGGCAATCTCCGGATCCGCCTGAGCCACAAAGTTGAAAGTAAATTTCCCTTCTGCATCGGTCTGCACGGTACCGTTTGCAATCTCCTGTCCATTGTTCTGCATGGGCGGCAACCACCATAGTACCGCATAAGGGAAGCGAACGCGGCGTTCTACCCGATAGCGGACTTCAGCTCCATTGACTGCCGCTCCCGCAAGGCTACTAGCTGACCCAGTCAGACGCACTTCCTCACTCAATTTCACCGCCTCGGTCATGGGGTCGAGCTTGACCTCAAAGGTGGGCCGTTTATACTCTTCCACGGAGACATATACCTGACCGCCAGACGTACTCAAGTTCATTTGCCCCGTCAAGCCTCCGCTAGGAGCCACAAAGGTGCCTTGCACGCTGCCGTATTCGTTGGTAGTCAGGGTCTGCTGAGCGATTTCCTGGCGATTGACATCCCGGAAGACAATCTGGAGCTCATGGTTAGGAAGAATGCGGTGTTGCTCCCCCGTCCGCTCCATGGCTAGAGCCTTGAAGTAAATGGTCTGGCCCGGACGATAGATGGATCGGTCGGTGAAGAAGGCGGTTTTGGCGGAAGGCTTGGGCACATCATCTTGGTAGCGATAACCCCATCCCAAGCGATGGGTATAGACTTCTCGCCCTCGGGTGATGGTCAAGGCCCAACTATTTCGGCGCTCATCAGTGTATGGCAGCAGGATCTTGCCCTGTTCGTCGGTTTTCCGATTGATGGTCCCTTTGCCGTCATTGATCGGTGCATTTCGGTTGTAGGGATCAATAGGAGTGGCGCTTACCTCCAATCCCGGTAGGGGTTCTCCACTTTCCCGGTCCACCACCCAAATTTCCCGGCTGCCATCTCGCCGATCTTGAGTGAGCAAGGCCATACTGGTGGCTTCGATGGTGCTGTAGCCCACCGCGTGTCCGACATAGCGGAAGCTGCTGTGGTTGGCCACCAGGAGGATGTATCGTCCCGGCGAAAGCGGGTCCATCTTTACCTCCGTGGTGTGGTTGTGATGGTCCCCATAGGCTCGAAGGCTTTGCG
>JBCCCJ010000806.1:0-3741 GCA_039033615.1 Bacteroidota bacterium | reverse complement strand
CATGCCAACTCCCAACAAAAATAAGGCTTCAGAAAACAAGGGACTCATGAGGCTAGGGGCTAAAAAACCGGAATTTAGTGCAAACGAGGCAATCATGCGAATTTTTATTGAATCAGTCCTCGTATCTTTGTGGTCGCATGCATAAGACCAAAGAAAAGATCCTCAACGTATCTCTTCGCCTGTTCAATGAATCAGGCTTTCCGAACGTGCGCTTGCAGCACCTAGCCGATGGAGCAGGAATCAGTGTGGGAAATCTGGCCTATCATTATCCCAACAAAGAATCGATCCTACAAGCCTTACATGCTCAATTGACTCAGGAACAACGGGCGCTCATGGCGGAGTTTCGGATTGTCCCGCTCTTTGAATATTGGGAGCGACAGATGCAGCGATCTTTTGACCTGTTCTGTGCCTACGCTTTTTTTTATCAGGATACCCTGGAATTGATCCGAGCCTATCCCGCCATTCAGGAAGCGCATCAAAAGCAGGTGCAATGGCAGATCAAGCAGAATCGGATGAGCCTGGCATTCAATGTGTCTCGGGGAGCGTTGGAAAAAGAAGCCGCTGCAGGCCAGTATGAGAGCCTCGCGGTCCATGTGTGGATGACTAGTGAATCCTGGTTGCTTCGCCAGCAAATCCTCGGCAAAAAGCCAGATCAATATTTCCCGTTCAGAGAAGCATTGTGGCAACTCATTCGGCCATTTTTTACTGAAATTGGTCGCAAAGAGTTTGAGCAGTTGAATCGACTCCTTCAGGAAGAAGGGGTTGTGTAGCAGCCTGATCTTCTCCCCAACGCCAAGACTATTTAGATTGGTTTTAAGTTAAGCCCGTAATTAGAAAAACTTTTCTAATTGCAAGAATATTGTGTAAATAGGATATATTGACTTCTTCATCTGTTGTTTTTGACAACCTAAACCTTAAAGGAGTACATACTTCTAACTCACAAACTCATGGCAAACGTATTATGGCTTCAGGGTGGCGCATGTAGTGGCAACACAATGTCCTTTCTGAACGCAGAAGAGCCAACGGTGGTCGAACTGATCACTGACTTTGGCATCAACATTCTCTGGCACCCTTCCATTGGGCTAGAGATAGGCGAGCAGGTTTCCGACCTGATGAATGACATCCTCGCCGGAAAGGTTCAAATGGACATCCTGGTCTATGAGGGTTCCTTGATCCAAGGACCCAATGGTACTGGAACCATGAACTACTTCGCTGAGCGCCCGATGATGGATTGGATCAAAGATCTCTCCAAGGTGGCTGGGTACGTGGTTGCGATTGGGGACTGTGCTACCTACGGTGGAATTCCTGCTGTCCCTCCCAACCCGAGTGAGTCAACTGGCTTGCAATTCCACAAAAAGCAAAAGGGAGGCTTCCTCGGAGCGAACTTCGTTTCCAAAGGCGGCTTGCCAGTCGTCAACATTCCTGGCTGTCCTGCTCACCCGGACTGGATCACTCAGATTCTGGTAGCGATTTCCACGGGACGGATTCAGGATGTATTGATTGACGATTACCATCGTCCCAAGACCTTCTTTACAGACTTTGTCCAGACGGGCTGTACCCACAACCGAGCTTTCATTGAGAAATTGGATGGTGGCTTTGGCAAACGAGCAGGTTGCCTCTTTTATGAAGTAGGCTGTCGCGGACCGATGACGCGGGCTACTTGTAACCGAATTCTGTGGAACCGCCATTCCAGCAAGACCCGAGCCAATCACCCATGTCTGGGATGTACGGAGCCAGGCTTTCCTCACCATGACCTCAAAAAGGGAAGCGTGTTCAAGACCATGAAATACCTGGGCTTCCTTCCCAAAGAGGTGCCTACAGGTGATAGCAAGCTCATGTACTACTTCAAAGCTGGAGTCGGTAAACTCAGTCCAACTCCCAAAGTGCTCAAAGAATCCTCCAAGTAATTATCAAATCCTTGACAAAATGACTACGAAAGAACTCAATATCTCCCCGGTCGGTCGCGTAGAAGGCGATTTGGACGTGAAGGTATATATGGAAAATGGGGTGGTCACCAAAGCCCATACCCAAGCCTCGATGTTTCGGGGCTTTGAACGCATCATGGCGGGTAAAGACCCCCAATCGGGGCTGATTGTTACGCCTCGGATTTGTGGCATTTGCGGAGGTTCTCACCTATACTGTGCGTCTTCCGCCTTGGATACGGCTTGGGGAACTCAGTTGACCCCCAATGCGCTGCTGTTGCGGGCCATCGGTCAGGCAACCGAAACCATTCAGAGTATTCCTCGCTGGTTTTATGCCATTTTTGCTACCGACCTTGCCAACAAAAAATTCGCGAACCATCCCCTATATCAGGAGGTAGCCAAGCGTTTCGCTGCCTACGTCGGAACTTCTTTTCAACAAGGAGTAACGGCTAGTGGTCGTCCGGTGGAAGTCTATGCCATTTTTGGCGGACAATGGCCACACTCTAGTTATATGGTGCCTGGAGGAGTCATGTGCGCGCCTACCTTGAAGGACATTACCCGCGCCCATTCCATCATGAACCAATTCCGCAATGATTGGCTGGAGCCAGTATGGTTGGGGTGTTCGATTGAGCGCTACTTAGAAATCAAATCCTGGGATGATCTCATGGCCTGGGTGGAAGAAAACGAATCCCACCGAAACAGCGATTTGGGCCTCTTCATTCGCGCCGGATTGGAGTTCGGATTGGATAAGTTTGGTGAAGGCGTAGGAAAATTCCTCGCTTATGGCACCTATCTGCACAAAGACCGCTACAACAAGCCCACCATCGAAGGCCGGAATCAAGCCCTGATCAGCCCGAGTGGGTACTTTGACGGACAGAACTATCATGAGTTTGATCACCGTCAAGTGGTGGAAGATATCGCTCACACTTGGTTTGAGGATCATCCGAAAGCTCACCCATGGGATGAACCCCTGCCTACGCCTGTACAATCTCAGAATCTGGAGCAAACCGATTTCAGCGGCAAATATAGTTGGGCCAAAGCGCCCCGCTACATGGATAGAGCGGCCGAAGTGGGACCCTTGGCGAGGGTCGTCATGGCCGCCAACCCCAACAACATGGATCACCAGTTCCAAGATCCACTCTTTGGAGACATCATCCGCAACCAAGGCGCCAATGTCCTGACCCGGACGCTTGGACGATTGCATGAAGCCCCCAAGATCTATGAGATGATCAACAAGTGGCTCTCAGAAATTGATCTGGACGGAGAATTCTATATCAAGCCGGAGGAAAGAGACGGCAAAGGCTTTGGAGCTACTGAGGCCGCTCGTGGTGCGCTCGCGCATTGGATCGAACTAGAAGGTGGGGTAATCAAAAACTATCAGGTGGTCGCTCCGACAACCTGGAACATTGGCCCCAATGACGCAGAAGGAAACCCTGGTCCCATCGAAGCGGCCCTCACGGGAACGGAAATCGAAGATCCCCATGATCCAGTAGAAGTGGGCATGGTGGCTCGCTCTTTTGACTCCTGCATGGTGTGTACCGTACACGCCCACGACAACAAATCTGGCGAAGAACTCTCTCGCTTTAAGCTATGAGCCAGCGCATCGCCATCATGGGATTTGGGAATCCCGTACGCTCCGATGACGGCATCGGATGCTATGTGATCGACCAACTCCGCACCGCATTGGGAGAGGAACCGCATATCAATTTATTTGATATGGGAACCTCTGCCTTTGAGGTCCTCTTTCAACTCAAAGGACACGACCACATCATCGTGGTCGATGCCGTGATCAACAGTGGAGAACCCATCGGAACGCTCT
>JBCCCJ010000805.1:0-3746 GCA_039033615.1 Bacteroidota bacterium | reverse complement strand
CTATGCGGTGGACATCTCCGGCAGTTCTGTGATCATGGCTAAGGTAGGCGCAGGCGTCCTCCACTACGAACTCTGCGAAAGCACCCACGAAGTGGTCAAGATAAAAGGCTGTGAGCCGATGGACTATTATGGGCATTGGCTGGACAGCAGTGGGCTCTATCTCAATCTTGAACTAGAGGCAGGTTGGAATTGCCAGGGCCTCACGGCAGACGTACAATTTGATTTGGTGGAGGTCGATACCAGTGTCATTCGGGATGGCTTCGACCTCGTAGCCACTGCCGAAAATGCTAGCTTTCAATGGGGTCGATGTGGCGCGGGCAGTGATTGGACGCCTGTTCCTTTGGCCACTGATTCCGTCTTTTCGCCTATCGTCGCAGGCTTTTATGCGGTCCAAGTTCAGCAAGATGGCTGTGAACTCCAGTCCAATTGTCTGTTTTGGCCTCCTCAGTTGCCTCCGACCTCCACCGAAGCCCCTCTCACCTCCCGCCTCCACCTCTACCCCAATCCCGGTAGTGGCCAAGCAACCCTAGATCTCACAGCACTGCCCCAGCCTGCGGACCTGCGCATCTTTGACGCCCGAGGCAGATGGTTGGGTAGGATGGAACAACTTGGCGGTTCGGTAGAAGTGGATCTGCGGAAATTTGGCGGTGGACCGGGGCTGTATGTGATTCAGGTTCAGGCGGGAGGGGAGATTGGGACGTTGAAACTGGTGTGGGAGTAGCTTCTTAAGAACCCCTCACAAGGGTTCCAAACCCTTGTGAGGGTTGAACTACTTCTTCGGACTGCTATACACCCCCATATCAAAGGCATGATTTTCCGAAGTGCTGTTGAGGTAGACCGCGATTTGGTTGTAGCCTACTTCCAGCCATTTGGCGTGCTGACTCCAGTCAAAGTGGGTGTAGTGGCGGCCTCCGGTGCCTCGTTCTAACTTGGCGATTTGGTGGCCATTGAGGAATATGAGTGCCTCTGATTCTCCGTTGAGGAAGAGACTGGCGCGAAAATCCGCGGGAATGCTCTCCAGTTCAAATCCCTTGCGGAGCCACATTTCTCCCCGCTCCCAACGACTGCCGTCTGGTAAAGCAGGTTCTTGCGAGGCCATAAAAGGACCGGAAGCCGTGCTCCAGCCACTGTCGTCATAGCGACCGGAAGACCAGGCCGGAGGAGGGGATAGGGTGGACGTCTGCCAATCCTGGGGCGTATATTCGGAAGAAGGCATCCACACCTGCACGGAATCATAGGCTGCATATAGCTCATCGGCCAGTTGCGTCATGCGGCTAGGCTCGAATTTCACCACTTCCCGGTCATAAGTCATCAACCCATTGACTTCGCCCTCGACATCGGTGGTTTGGGTATAAATGGCGGCAGAAAGTCCCCAAGCAGGTAAACCGGCCAGGGCATTCAACAGCTTTTTGTACTCAGCTTCCAAGGTCGCCTGATCCTGATAGGTGCGATAGCCCCAATTGCGTTTGTCCCACCACAGGTGTTCCTCTACCGGCCAGCCGAGACCACCGAATTCTCCCAGGGTAGTCGCCCGCTCTGGTGAAACCACTTCCATACTGGGGCCAGGATACTGGTGGGCATCGAAGATGTCGCCCACGTCGCGGTCGGTCCAGCCACTGGTGGGATTCACCAGGCGAGAAGGATCGTATTCCTGTGTCCACTGATTGATGCGTTCGGTTTCATATTGCCCCCAACCTTCGTTGAAAGGTACCCAGGCCACGATGCTGGGATGATCGTACAAGGCATCCATTACCGCTTTCCATTCCGCTTCGAACTGCTCGGCAGAAGCCTCCGGGCGATAGGCATCTTCGGTCTGATACGGCCCCACTTTCAGATTTCCATCTCTCGCAAAGCCACTCGGCATATCCTGCCACACGAGTAGTCCCAGTTGATCGCAATGATAGTACAGTCGGCTTGGTTCCACTTTCACGTGCTTGCGCAACATATTGAACCCCATACCTTTGAGTACTTCCAAGTCATAGCGCAAGGCCGAGTCGGTAGGTGCGGTGTATAGGCCATCCGGCCACCAGCCTTGGTCGAGGGGACCGTATTGGAAATAGGGCTCATTGTTGAGCATCAATCGAGTATGGCCGTTGTCGTCCTGCCCGAGCGAAATTTTTCGCATCCCAAAATAGGCATCCACCTTGTCCACCAATTTGCCCTTTTGCTCAATTCGGACTTCCAAATCATATAAGAAGGGATCTTCTGGACTCCACAAGCGGGCTTCGCGCACCTGGATGTCCGCTTCAAATATCGGCTCCTCCAACAAGACATTTCGGCGAAAAGAGATGACTTTGGAGGTATTGTCCCGGACTTTGGCGAGAATGGTCGCGTTTCCTGGTACTTCGTTGAAGTGAATTTGCACCTTCAATTGCTCTTCATCGACATTGGGGGTCAATTTCAAATCAGTGATGTGGACTTCTGGGACCACTTCCAACCAGACCGATTGCCAAATCCCCGTTACGGCGGTGTACCAAATGCCGCGCGGCTCACTTACCTGCTTGCCTCGGGCCTGATGGTCGGTATCGGTCGGATCCCATACTCGTAGGATCAATTCTTGCTTTTTCCCTTTGAGATAAGGCGTGATATCAAAGCTAAAGGGATCATAGCCACCTTGGTGCTCTCCGACTTCTTTGCCATTGATCCACAATTTACTTTCCCAATCTACCGCGCCAAAATGCAGCAGCAAGCGAGAATCCAGCGGCATAACCGGCTTTTTGAAGGTGAGTTTGTACCACAAATACTGGTCAGATTTGACCCATTGTTGTACCCCACTCAGCTGAGATTCTACCGGAAAAGGAACCAGGATTTCCCCATCATACTTGGTAGGTTGGATGTCATTTTTGGGGCGAATGGCGTATTCCCACAAGCCATTGAGGGACTCCCACTCTTCCCGCACCATCTGAGGGCGGGGATATTCTGGCAAAGCATTTTTGGGACTGACTTGTTCCGCCCATCGGGTTTGCATGGTCCCCATCGGGCGATCTTCTTCAGGCGTTGCAGGGGTTTCCTGAGCCAGGAGAGCGGTACAGGACCAAAGGAGCAAACTGAAGGAGAATAAGAATGATTTCATGAAAAAGAGTTGGATGATTGATTCAGTTCAGAAGTTGGCAGAACAAACAAAAATTGTGCAGGAAAACAAATCAGCTTCACAATCCCAGCAACTCGCGAGCAGCCAGCATCCGAAGCCCAGCAGCAGTCGGATCTGACACTGGCACTTCTATTCCAGCTTCCCAAGCACGCAAGATCACCGACTCGTATTCCGAACGAGGAATGAGCCCCGCTTGCATCGCCACGGCCAACCCATAGGTGATGGGAAGGGTAGCTTCGGCCTGAGGGGCTCCCTGCCCGGTGGGTTTACTGAGATCAACAGGCCAATGACCACTGGTTTGCTGTAGGGACTTCAGCCGTTCAGCCAGCAAGCGAATGTGATCGCCTAGCTGTTGCTGCCAGGGATCTTCAGCGGGGAGTTCGCGATACATGCGGCAGGCGCCCATGAGCATCCAAGCGGTAGCCATCGGCGAATATCCCGCTGCTTTGCCCCACAATTGCTTGTCTTGGTTCCAATGTTGGGTTTGCAATTGCTCAAATCCCCGCTGCACTTCGTCCAGGTAGCTTTGTCGCCCGGTGAGGCCCGCCAATTTGGCGAGGGCCGGAGCCGCTGCAAACCAGTCCTTGGGCGCTTGCCAATCCACCTTCCCCTGATTGCTGCGCAAGCTATCCATCGCCAATTCGTAAAAAGCCGT
>JBCCCJ010000804.1:0-3751 GCA_039033615.1 Bacteroidota bacterium | reverse complement strand
GGTTTTACAAAGCCATCGGCCAATTTGATTCTGCCCTGCTCCACCACGAGCAATACCTGAATTTCCAGGACAGCCTCTTCCGAAATGGACAGCAAGAAGAAATTCATCGCCTGGAGGTCGTGCATCAAACGGAACAGATGCAACGAGAAATTTTGGAATGGCAGCAAAAAGCAGAAATCGAAGGCCTCAAAGTGCGGCAGCGGAACCTCGGCATTCTGTTGCTCTTGGGCCTGTTTGCCGTATTGGGAGGCTGGCTCATTTTTCGGAATCGACATCGCCTGCTTCGGGAGCAATTTCATCGCTTGCAAGCTGAGCAGCGGCTCCTGCGAAGTCAGACCAATCCCCATTTCTTCTTTCACGCACTCAGTGGGATTCAACAATTCATTTTGCAGGAAAAAGACCTCAACCAATCCATTCGATATTTGTCCCGCTTTGCCCGGCTGATGCGAAAAGTGCTGGAGCAGAGCCGAACCGAAGAAATCAGCCTTAGCGAAGAATTGGAGACCCTGGAGCATTATCTGCAATTGCAGCAGCTCCGATACGATCAAAAGTTTACCTATGAAATCACCGTTGATCCCATCATAGATCCGGACTGGTGCCAAATTCCCCCCTTGTTGTTGCAACCGATCGTAGAAAATGCAATCGAACATGGTTTGGCTCCCAAGGACGGGCCGGGGCATCTCCAGATTTTGATCCGGGAGCAGGTGAATGGCCTGACCTTTATTGTGGAAGACAATGGAGTAGGGCGGGGGCACAAAGCGACTTCCACTCCTGCTACCAGAAAATCTTTGGCCACTCAAATCATTCAGGAACGCCTGGATTTGCTTCGCCATCAGTTCGGCAGTGCGCAGGTCGCGAGTCTGGAAGTCCAGGACTTGACCGACGCCCAACAACAACCGGCCGGAACCCTCGTTACCCTCCGTTTGCCGACTTTAGACTCTGATCAGTAAGAAGGGATGCGGTACAAATTGGGCAGGTCATCTTCCAAGATGATGGAAGGCTGTTGAATGAATTCAAGGAAATCGGACGCACTTCCCTGCCCGGGGTAGGGTCCGTAATGATGGTCCGGCCTGGCGTTTCTCCAGACCATGACGTAGGCAATGTTACTAGCGGGAGAGTCATGGAGGAAGTTGGGAGAGAAGGAACGGGTCCACCAATCTGCCTGGGGAATGCTTTCCAGGCCGGTTTCTGATAAAGCAGCTACTTTTTGCTTGGCCTTTGCCAGGCCTACCAGCATTTCTAGCCGCTGTTGGAGCTTGCTTGGGTCTTGCCCTGCTCGAAAATCGTGGTAGTCGTCTAGCCCCAAAATATCCACATATTCATCTCCCGGGTAATACTCCAGATAAGCCTCTTCAGAATCCACAATATCCGGGCTGTAGCACCAGATGAGGTTATGTAAGCCTTTGGTATCTCGCAAATAATGAACCGTGAATTGCCACAGCGCTCGATACTCCTCTGGCGTACAATGCGACTTTCCCCACCAAAACCATCCCCCGGTATGCTCGTGAAAGGGTCTGAAAATGATCGGAATGACTTTCTTTTTCAGCCATCCTACTTGTAACTCGTCCACAAAGGCGGCGAAATGATCCAATTTTTGGAGAAAGTCCTGGTGATGTTTACCTTCTGGTAAGATTTCCCTGACCACCTTTTCTCCGACATCCCAGGTATTGCCGCCAGTGACAAAATTATTCATGTGCCAACTAATGGTATTCACACCGCCCATTCGGTACACCTGTTTGATCCATTGTTGCATGTGATCGAATCGGACCGAATCCAGATTCTGTTCGCTTTCCCCCAACATTCCCAATTCCCAGCCATACAATGCGGGGTGTTGTCCACATACATCTTTGATGTCAGAGCGTTTTTTGTGCCAATCTTTCCATTCAACGCCATACGCTAGGGCGTCCTCCTGCCCAAATAAAGTCATGGAAGGGGCGATGCGCATCAGATTCGCATAGAGAGCTTTGGTTTCGGCAGTTGCGGCTTTGTCAACCATCTGAACCTGCGCCCAATCGGGTAAATCCGGAGAAGGCGCAACCAAAAAGGGAAACACCAAAAAGAATCCTGCCAAAGAAGAAAATCGAAAAGGGATCATACGAATAGGCTAGAAAACAATTTCAGAGGAAGATATTGATCTTTCTGCATACAATTCAATATCTTTTCCTTTCTTCAGCGTTCCTTACCATCTATTTACCTGAGCTACATGGCGCTTACGTTACCAGAGGAAAAGTTTCAAGTGATGAAGGAGTGGGTGGAAGCCTATGTGGAGCTGTTCCCCAGTTCTGTTGGAATTGGGATTCTTCATCGTGGGGCTTGTGTACAAAGCTGGTTCTACGGGCAGGCGAGTCAGCGATTTTCAGTTCCGCTATCGGAGGAGAGTTCTTTTCCCATCGCCTCCCTGTCCAAAGGAATCACTGCTGCCCTGGTGTTGAAGATGGCGGAACTTGGCACCATTCACCTGCACCAAAGTGTTCGGGAGCAAGTGCCAGCATGGCAGTGGCTGGACCCGAGGATCACGCCGCATCATTGGTTGTGCCACAGTTCAGGGATGCCGGATTATCCGTTGCAAAAAGGGGAGCGCTTGCAGGAGATGTTTGCGCATCCGTGGCCAGAAGAAGCGTGGATTCAGCGATTTTGTCAGGCTCCCTTGCAGCATCAACCTGGAGAGACCTACGCCTATTGCAATCCTGGTTATTGGTTGTTGGGGAAATTGTTGGAGAAAAAAACAGGGACTGATTTCGGGCAATTGCTGCAAGAACAATTGTTTGGTCCGCTTGGGCTCTCCATTCAGATTGACACGCCCAAAGAAGCGATTCCTGGGCGCGTGGAAGGTTATGATTGGTTGGAAAACAGTCTGATCCCAGCGCCTTTCACCGATGCCCGCAATTTCATTCCCCAGGGAGGGTTGACGGCCCGAATCAAAGACATGGCTGCGTGGGTCCTTGCCCTTAGCAGTGGCAAAATTCTTTCGGAAAACAGCCAACGTTTGATGTTCCAACCCCATGCCATTTCCTCTCCAAAGCGGCAGATTACTTATGGCTATGGCTTGCACATCTTGGAGAGATTTGGGAAAAAAGTGTGGGGACATGGGGGAAGTCACTGGGGCTACCGAAGTCATGTAGAATATTATCCGGAGGAAGAATTTGGCCTCATCATGTTCAGCAATTTTGGCTTTCAAGAAGTCTTTAATATGGCGGAAGCGCTGGGGAAGATTTGGTTTGACCAGCCAGTAGACGCTCCGAAAAAGCCCACTCCATGGGCGGGTGATCCGCAAGAGATTCTTCCATACCTTGGAAGGTATCGAGCGGACACATTTGAACTTCAACTATCAGTCGTAGGCGACCAATATTTTCTGGATCTTGCATCGGGCCGTCGTTGGATTTATCCGGTCGAACCAGGGAAATTTTTCCATACCTTCCTCGATGAGGCCTATCCCATCCGTGCTACCGACAAAGGCATGACATTGTGGGGGGCAAAGAAAGTCTCATGACCCAGTTCGTAATTCGCAAATAGCGAATGAATGTATCTTATCCGTTGAAAAGCATTGATTTACCTATGAAAAAGCAGCTTCTACTATTGGGCCTCATCTTGGGCGTACTCCTGGCATCCTGTTTCCCGTTACTTGCACAAGGACAGGAAGAATTGCCGCCCAGAATCAAAAATATTCGGGTCATGGACCCCTTGAAATATCCAGGAAAGGCCATCCGAAAGAAGATTGATGGAATGGTTAAGGTAGAGATTGAAGTAGATG
>JBCCCJ010000803.1:0-3752 GCA_039033615.1 Bacteroidota bacterium | reverse complement strand
GCTCTACAATGGGTTCTTGTCGGGGGTCTCGTTGGAAGGTGATCGCTTTTTTTCCATCAATCCGCTGGAAGCTGACGGGGAATTTGCCTTCCATGTTTCCCAAACCAAGACCAGAACCCCCTGGTTTTCCACTCCTTGCAGCCCCGCCAATGTCATGCGCTTTTTGCCTTCTTTGCCTGGGTACGTGTACGCAAAACGGCAAAAGGAAATATTGGTCAATCTCTTCCTCCCTTCTCGCGCGCGGCTCCCGATAGCCGGACAGCTAGTGGAGATAGAGCAAACAACCGAATATCCATGGGATGGGCGGACCTTGGTAACGATTTCGCCTGAACGAGCCGACAGCTTTCGGGTATCCCTGCGCTTACCATCCTGGACCGACAATCGGGCTTTTCCCACGGATCTGTACCGCTTTCAAAGCATCACCAACCGAAAATTGAGCTTCCGGGTCAATGGAGAATTGGTGTATCCAGAACTGAAGAATGGATTTGCCAGCGTTTCCCGACACTGGAAACCAGGCGATGAAGTGGAACTGGTTATGCCCTTGCCAATCCGCAAAGTTCTTTCTCATGAGGCAGTGGAGGAAAACCAGGGCAAGGTAGCCTTGAGTCGAGGTCCGATCGTTTTTTGCGTCGAAGGCCAGGATGTTGTAGGAGACCTTACTTCCTTTGAGATCCCTCGGTTTGGCTCCCTGCAAACAGAATTTGATCCAGAGCAATTGGGAGGGATTCAAGTGATTCGCGGCACAACTACTGATGGCAGGTCTTTTCAGGCCATTCCCTATTATGCTTGGTCTCACCGGGGCGAAGGGAGCATGAAAGTGTGGTTGCCAGTGAAAGAGGGAGCAGCCAATGAATGACTGAGAGCCTGATCGACTTATTTTCCTTTTTCCTTTTCCTTTCTGCGGATGGCTTTCTCTCGATACGCCAGTTCCCAAGCGGTGTAGAAAACCAATTGAGCAACCCCTTCCACCCGCTCCGGCACCAAATTGTCCATAGTATCCGTTGGTTTGTGATAATCCCAATGGTCTCCGCTGGTGTAAAAGATCACTGGTACTCCGTAGCGCGCAAAATTGTATTGGTCTGAGCGATAGTAAAAGCGCTCGGGATGAGATTTGCTGTTGTAGGTATAATCCAAATGAAGCTTGGGGTATTGTTCATTGGCGTCCTCATGAATCTGGTGCAGGTCGTCCGAAAGCCAGTCAGACCCTACCACAGAGACGAATCGAGGGCGGTCCTCATGTTCTTTATCCAAATGGCCGATCATGTCCATGTTCAGGTTGGCGATGGTTTGGTCAAAGGGAAACAATGGATGCTTGGCGTAGAACTTGGATCCGATGAGGCCTTTCTCTTCGGCGGCAAATCCAATGAATAGCAGGCTCCGTGTCGGCGGATGACCGGCTGCTACTGCGCGACGGAAGGCTGCGGCAATTTCCAGCATCGCGGCTACCCCTGCGGCATTGTCATCGGCTCCGGGATAGAGATTGCCCCGCCGAAACCCCAGGTGATCGTAGTGAACAGAAATGACCACCACTTCTTCCGGGTGTTCCTGCCCCGGAATCCAGCCGATGACGTTGTAGGTCGGAATGTCAACCTCTTCTTGGTCGATGTGAATGTCGATCCGGCCCAATCGTTTGGGAAGGGTAAAGGTCTCTTTGCGCCAATCTGCCAGGGGAATGTCAAGGATTTGGGCAGCAGTTTGGGGAGAAATTAACAACAAAGGAACCCTGCCTTTGGTCCCAGACAATTGACTTTGAGGATTGGAAAGCAACAATCGAAATCGACGGAGCTGGGCCTGAAAACGGGCGTCATTTTCAGCCGTAACCAGGAGGACTGCGGAAGCCCCCGCTTGATGGGCTCGTTGATACCGATCGACAATCTCTCCGGCAGTACAGCGGATCAATACCGCTTTTCGATGGTAGCGATCCTCCCCGAAATCTGATTCGGTACCACGGGCAAGATATTTGGGCTCCAGGCTGATGGTCCGACCTCTCGTGCGCCCACTCAGGCAAACCAGATCTTCGAGGTGGGTACGCTTGGTATCATCCACCTTGAGCCAGCCATCTTTCACCTGAAAGCGAGTCAAGGGAACCAACTGTTGGAAAGTAGAATCAGTGTGGTTGCTATCGGGAACCGAGGCTTGTAGGCCCATTTCCATCATATTGCGAATGAGGTAGGCCCTTGCAAGGGAATCGCCTGGGGTGCCAGCCTCTCGGCCTGCTAGCGAATCTGAAGTCAAATAGGCGATGTGGGGAGCCAATCGCTCCCAGCTAATGCGATCTCCAAAGGATTGGGGCGAAACAGAGGAGGAGGGCTGTCCGATCAGGGAAAACGAAAGTCCTAAGATAGAGAGACCCAAAGCGAAAGATCGTATCATAAAATCGCTATTTTTGTTTCAAACGTTTACCTACCTATGAACCGCTATAACCTCTTCTTTTTCCCTCTGATCGCTGCCCTGGTGTGGTATGCTTGCACTCCTTCTGCCAGCTCATTTGCCATAGAGCAGCCCGAAAATTGGCCAGTATATGGTGGATTGGGAAGCAATCAGTATTCTGCCTTGAATCAAATCAACCGAGACAACGTCCAGCAATTAGAGTTGGCTTGGCAATTCAACAGTGGCGACAAAGATCCACAAAATCGCACCCAAATCCAGTGCAATCCCTTGATTGTAGATGGAATGCTATTTGGGAGTACGCCTACCGTGAAGTTTTTTGCGCTCAACGGAGCAACTGGCCAAGAAATTTGGCGCTTTGATCCCTTTGATGGGGCGTACGATCAATTCGGCATGGGCGTCAACCGAGGCGTAGCCTATTGGTCGGATGGGCAGGAGGCCCGCTTGCTATGTTCGGCAGCAGACTATCTCTATTGCCTCGACGCCAAGACCGGTAGCTTGATGGCTGATTTTGGAGAAGGCGGAAAACTGAATTTGCGACTGGGGCTGGGCGAAGATGCGCAAGAGCGTTTTGTCAGTGGCAATACCCCTGGAGTGGTGTACAAGGACTTGCTCATCATGGGAATGCGGGTATCAGAAGGGACGGATGCTGCGCCTGGTTTCATTCGGGCCTTTGATGTCAAAACCGGGGCATTGGTTTGGACCTTCCACACCATCCCTCGACCGGGAGAATTTGGTCATGTGACCTGGCCAGAAGATGCCTGGCAACGAGTCGGAGGAGCCAACTCATGGGCGGGAGTTACCCTGGACGAACAGCGGGGCATCGTCTATGTTCCTACTGGTTCAGCATCATATGACTTTTATGGTGGGAATCGACACGGCGATAATCTCTTCGCCAATTGTGTCCTTGCTTTGGATGCCACCACCGGGGAACGCATCTGGCATTATCAAACCATTCACCATGACCTCTGGGACCGGGACTTGCCGGCAGCGCCCAACTTGGTTCGGGTCACCCACAATGGACAGAAAAAGGATGCAGTCGCCCAGATCACCAAGCATGGCTATGTGTTTTTGCTGGATCGGGAGACCGGAGAGCCCTTGTTCGAAGTCCAAGAGGTTCCGGCACCTGCCTCCTCTTTGCCGGGAGAATTGGCGGCTGAAACCCAGCCTTTGCCAGTCAAACCCCCTCCTTTCAGTCGTCAAACCCTGGACGCTGACAATGTAACCAACCTTTCTCCTGAAGTGCGTCAGTGGGCCCTCGATAGCTTGACGAAGATCAATCCCGACACCGATTTTTTGCCTCCCAGCAGAGAAGGTACCATCATCTTTCCTGGCTTTGACGGAGGAGGAGAATGGGGAGGAGC
>JBCCCJ010000802.1:0-3752 GCA_039033615.1 Bacteroidota bacterium | reverse complement strand
GAAAAGAGGCAAAGATTTGCCGATGGGAAGGAAGAAACGGGACCACTTCGTTGCGGGAGGCGAGAGGCGGGAGTTGCCGCTGGCAAGAGGTAGGGTCGGTCTCTGTCCGGCAAGATTTGCTTGTTGCCGAGGACAAAGAGAACTCCTAAGGTCGAACCGACGAATGATGAATGTCGAATGATGATTGGAGTTGCCGGGGGCAAGGGGTAGCATCGGACTCTGTCCGGCAAAAGTTGCTTGTTGCCGATGGCAAGATTCCGCTAGGAATCACAGGCTTGTAGCACGAGGAATCCCTTTTTCTTCTCGGGAGCCGCATCGGAGGATGTAAAATATTGGAAATCAAAAACCGAAAAAGAAAAAATCGAAAATGTAAAAGTAGGGGCTGAATTGCCGATGGCAATTGTACCTCGGTCTTCCAGGCCGAGTAGAGCTACTAGCCTAATGGCTGTCATCGTAAGTTGCCTCAGTTGTTTATCGACGGTATTTTTTCCTGTAGGAAAAAAGGTTAAGCTGAATCAGGTAGTGGCATCAAAGACCGAGTTGTCATTAGCACGTTGATGCTTATCGGAATGAAGGTCTGCCATTACCATGGTTCATAACGCCGGACGGTTCATTCCGAGCCTGCCGAGGAATCTCTTGTGAACAGGTTGCTGCGCCAATCAACTGATCAGATCCTTCGTTCGACGCTCTGGAAGAGAGATATCTCCAATCTCTCGATTGGCTTTATGCTGAACCCTTTCCGTCACCGCCCCGTTTTCCCTCATGAGGGAAAAAGACTCGCTTTTCCAAGGAAAAGAGGCAAAGATTTGCCGATGGGAAGGAAGAAACGGGACCACTTCGTTGCGGGAGGCGAGAGGCGGGAGTTGCCGATTGCAAGGAGGCCTCCTAAGGTCGAACCGATGAATGATGAATGTCGAATGATGATTGGAGTTGCCGCTGGCAAGAGGTAGCGTCGGACTCTGTCCGGCAAGATTTGCTTGTTGCCGAGGACAAGGAGAACTCCTAAGGTCGAACCGACGAATGATGAATGATGATTGGAGTTGCCGAGGCATCTCTGATGCAAAAGCTGACAAACCGCAAAATCTTGAATGAAAAAGGTAAAATGTAAAAGGAGCAACCCGCGGTCCTTTCGCCTGTGGCGAGCGTTAGGGGGCGAAAGGGCGGCTCCGCTAGGAGTCGGTCTGGAACGAAGTGGAAGACGGAGCTACGCGAACCCCGATAGCACCCGACCCCGGCGCTGGCATTTGCCGGAGCCGGGGGAACGCCCACCTCAAAAATCTCCGTTTGAACTTTCCAAAAAATGCCCAACTTTGCAGCTGAACCAAACCATCTAATCTGATGAAAACTCTCCTTACCATTGGCCTATTGTTGGTCATCATATCTTTGATTTTTGTGGCTTGCCGTCCGGGGGCGAAGACGACTTCAGCGGAAGCGGTAGCTGAATTTGAGAAGCCGCGCGTACCTGACTGGCATAAGAACGCCACCATCTACGAGGTGAATATGCGCCACTTCACGCCTGAGGGTACCTTTGCCTCCTTTGAAGCGCACATTCCCCGCTTGAAGGAAATGGGCATCGACATCCTCTGGTTCATGCCCATCAATCCGATCAGTGTAAAGAATCGCAAGGGCGAACTCGGCAGTCCGTATGCAGTGGCGGATTATCGGGGAGTGAATCCTGATTATGGCACCATGGAAGAGTTCAAACATATGCTCCAGGCCATTCACGAGGCGGGGATGTACTGCATCATCGACTGGGTACCGAACCATACGGGCTGGGACAATCCTTGGATCACGGAACATCCGGAGTGGTACACCCAAGACAAGGATGGCAACATCATCGACCCGATTGATTACAACACGGGCGAGTCGTGGGGTTGGACGGATGTGGCGGATCTGAACTATGACGTGCCCGAAATGCGGCAGGCGATGATTGAGGCGATGGCCTTTTGGATCGCGGAGGTGGGCATTGATGGCTTCCGAGTGGACGTGGCCCACGGGGTGCCGGTGGATTTTTGGGAGGAATGCTCGGATGCGCTTTATGCGATTGAGCCGGTCTTTATGTTGGCTGAAGCGGAGGTACCTGCCTTGCGGAATACGGGTTCTTACGTTGCGGATTATGGCTGGGAAATGCATCACCTCCTCAATGAGATCGCCAAGTCTCAGGGGGCCAATCGTGAAGCGGGGCAAACGCTCGTTAAAGGGAATCTGGTGGAAGGGGAAGGGGCGGATATGGAGAAGAAAACGGCGCTGGACATCGACAAGATGTTGGCGAAAAAGGCCGCAGACTATTCTCAGGGCTACTTCATGCAGTTCACGTCCAACCACGATGAAAACTCCTGGTCGGGCACGGAATTCGCGCGCATGGGCGATGGACACAAAGCCTTTGCGGTGCTGACGGCGACTTTTGACGGGATGCCGCTGGTCTACACCGGGCAGGAGTCGGCGATGGACAAGCAGTTGGAGTTCTTTGTGAAGGATGAAATTCCCTGGGGCGATTATGCCTACGCGGGCTTCTATCAAACGCTCTTTGACCTCAAGCACCGCAACCAAGCTCTCTGGAACGGCAAGCACGGGGGAGAATTGGTCAAAATCGCTACTGGACAGGACGAGGCGATCTATGCTTTCACCCGGGAGAAAAACGGCGATCGGGTCGTGGTGGTGATCAACCTATCGGCTACAGCACAGGAATTTGCGCTGGAAGGAGAAGGCTTTGCGGGGAATTACCTGGATATCTTTTCAAGCGAAACGACGGAGCTGAGTCTGGGGATGGCGATGAGTCTGGGGGCCTGGGAGTATCGGGTGTTGGAGATGGAGTGAGAAGAGGCGGGAGTCGGGAAGCGAGATGCGGGAGTTGTCGATGACAGGAAAGGTCTGTTGAAAGATACAGCCGCCGGGAGGGAGTCTCTCGGCGGCTGATTGTGGTTCAAAACTAGCCATCCAGTGGATATTCATTGGCTTGTATCAGCATCTGTCGTACCAAAATCCTTTCAGCTAAGTGAGACTTGAAAAATAACTTCCTCTTTTCGCGTAGATATTTCTTTCCAGATCAAGGAAGAAAAACCGAGTTTGGCGGGCCAAATGAGGCTTTTTTTGACGAAGAGGTGGGAAGAAAGAACAAGTGAAAAGGTCCAAGTTATTTTTTGAGTATCACTAAGTTCAGCTGTAGAAGTTGGACCGTTGCTTTTCCGACCTTTGTTAGGCCAATGATCGCTCCATCTTCCACCTCAAAATGATTTCTCCATGTTTCTTTACGAGGATGGTACAACGGAACAATTTGATCAATTTCTGCAAGGTAAGTCGATAGATCAGAACCTTTGAATTGATTACAATGGGGACATGCCCAAGCGAGGTTCTCAATTTCATTGCCTCCCAAATGCTTGATAGCGATGATATGATCTATTTGGAAAGGCAAAAAGGAATGTTCATCTGGAAATCGACAGTATTCACATCGGTAGCGAGCTCTCTTTGCAACCTTTTTTCTGATCGACTCTGGTAGATACTCTCTCATGCCGCAAGCATATTCAACGCCCGGGCTTTGGCCAAATTGATCAACAGATCAAGCGATAAATATCTTTCCAGTTCAATGCTTTCCTCTACGGTGATAGAGGCCTTTTTTTTCTTTTGGACTAAGGCTTCCACTCTTTTCCCCATCGCCTCGTTTGCCTGTAGTTTGGCTACTTTTTCTGGGCTGAGGCCTGCTAATACCTCTGCGACGTCTCCAAATGCTTCCAGTACACTCATACTCTTTTTTT
>JBCCCJ010000801.1:0-3757 GCA_039033615.1 Bacteroidota bacterium | reverse complement strand
TTTCAATTCCAATAGGTGCGATTAGTAATTTCTGCATAAATGAAACCTACTTTCCTAGCAGAACACAGTTAAATAGCCAACATCATAAGCGATATAATTTTTGTAATGACAGGAGAAAGCGAGAATAAGACCATGTTTGGGATATAGAATTTGCTAAATAAATTTCCTGATTTGAGGTTCTGACAAGCAATTTCGACGAAGAATAGCGGGCTATTTTGAGGAGAAAGTGCGCAGTTCAGGTTCTTAAAGCGGGGAATTTCCAAGAAAATTAGCGTCCCAAACATGGTCTAAGGAATCCAAATCTCAACCGGAAGTTCTATGGTTTTTCTTTCATGATAAATGCTTATTTCGCGTTCTACAACCATTGACGTCAATTTCTCTGCGATCTGATTCGCCAAGCGAACTGGTCCAACCAGATCTGGGCTATCCTGATAGGTCTGAGACGTTTTGATTCCCCCTCCGCATAATACGATGATAGAGGGAGGGAAGACGACACAACAAAGCCTGAGGTGGGGGGTGTGGGTATCTATTCCTGCTAATTCAGAAACAAACCCTCGTTTGGGAGGGAAAGCATGGGCAGCGTTTTCATGCCTCAATTGACAAATGTCCATGCCCCGTTTTCCTATTTCTTCCATCCAAACCAAAATGGTTTCCATATCTTCCTGATGTGCTGGATCAAATGTCGCCTGTTTAGAATCAAAGAAACGTTCTATGAATTGATCGGTCTCAGATTGTTCTGCTTGTTCTCGCCTAATGGTGTAAAAGTGGACCTTTTCACCAAAATCAAACGCCTCAAGCAAATAGATCGCAGCCAAAACTGAGTACTCAGGGAAAGAGCATTAACACTAGATATCATCAACCTTAACATATACGACAAGTTAACATAAAAGTTATGAGAATGCCAAATCACTATCCCAGACAACTGATTGGGTTCTTGCTCCTCTCATTCTATTCTTTACTCCTCCCTGCCCAATCCCTCCAGCAGGAAGCCCAACAAGCCCTCGAAACAGGCGTTGCCTATTTCGCCAGTATCCACAATCGGGGCGGCTACGTATTTCATTACAGCCTGGATCTGCAACAGCAATGGGGAGAAGCCCCCCTGCATGGTGCTGCCATTGAAGTGCAGCCTCCTGGGACGCCAGCGGTGGGGATGGTCTTTCTCCAAGCCTATCAATCAACCGGAGATTCGGTCGCTTTGCTGGCGGCGATGCGAGCAGCCACGGCCCTGATCCAGGGCCAAAACGAGTGGGGCGGCTGGGGCCATACCATTCGATTTCAGGGAGAATCGCCCCATCATGTGAGCTTCGACGACGACCAAACCCAGAGTGCCATTCGATTCTTGATGGCCATGGACGCGAGCGTTTCGGATGACTCCCTCCATCAAGCGACCCTCCGTGCTCTTGAACTGATGCTCAAGAGCCAACTACCCCTCGGTGGCTGGCCCCATCGCTATCCACGGCAAGGCAATTACCATGACTATGCTACCTACAATGACGGCGGGATGCGGGATTGTATTCAGCTGATGCGCATCGCCGCGAAACAATACGAGGATCCCAGGTATCGGGCCTCGTTGGAAAAAGCGGGCCGCTACCTCATGCGTTCCCAGTTGCCGCCTCCAAGCCCTGGCTGGGCCCAACAATACAATGAATTTCTTGCTCCAGCTTGGGCGCGTTCATTCGAGCCGCCTTCGGTTTGCCCTTCGGTCAGCCTCGACAATTGCCACCTCTTGATGGATTTGTACCTGGATACAGGAAGAAAATGGTATTTGGAGGCCATTCCTGACGCCATTCGCTGGATGGAAACAGTGCGACTTCCCAACGGAAAATGGCCCCGCTTTGTAGAGTTGTACACCAATGAGCCGCTCTATTATGATCGGGACCGCATCGCAGTGGACTCCCTCAATCAATTATCTGATGAGCGAAGACTCGGGTATCGGTATGAACAGAATCTCGCGAATGGCCTCGCAGAAGTCAAAAACCGCTTTCAAAGCATCCGAATGACCAATCGGGAAAGCATGATTGCCTGGGAACAACAACCTGCTTGGGAGCTGTCTCTGGAAGAATTGGAAACTAACCTTCAAGCAATCATTCAGGAGCAAGACGAACAAGGCCGCTGGATCACCTATCAGGACAAATTCAAGCACAAAGTCCCCGGCCAATTGTGGGATGGCACATACCAAGTTCAGAATCGCATCAGCAGCCAGGTGTTCATCCGGAATGTCCAACTCCTGTGTGAATACCTGGAGCGGGTACGGCAGTAGAACGCTGCAATTGCAGATCTCTTTGGAGGCCACCGGGTTGTAGCAAAAGCGGATCGTGAAACTCTTAGTGACCTCGTTGGCAGTCGCACCCAAGAGATGCGACCGCTAACGAGGTCGTCGGATTAGGGGAAGAACACGCGCCTACAAATCTGAGACCTCGCGGAGGTCTTTGGAAATGACAAAGGCCTGTTCCTTGCTCAGTTCGAGCCTAATTCCAATAATCCACCACCAGCACCTTGTCTAGGTGAGGCCCCAACACTTCGCCAAAGGCTTTGTGATCCGGGTGCGGCAGATAGGCATCCCGATCTTCTTCTGATAAAAAACTCAAGAAGAAACAATGGGTGAAGCCATCCTGCAGACCTTCTGGGCTGTTGTCCGTCCCCCATTCGAAATCGTAGATTTGAGGAATCTTCTCAGGCAAAGCTTCGAAGGCCGCAATCGCGGTATTGATGTCGGCTTCAGAAGATTCATCCTTGAATTTGAAGAGCACCACGTGGCGCAGCAGTTTGGTGGGGGCTTCCTCCGTCATGGGAGCGGTGTGGGAATGGTCATGATCAGCTTCGTCATGCTGATGGCCTTGTTCTCCACAAGCAGCAAATAGCAGGGAGAACACAATCAGGAGACTTGCAAAAGAAATGCGGTTCATAGAAGTTGTAGTTAGGGATCAAAGCGAATTCCGCTCTTGCTAAACGGAATTGGTCGTTTGGGAGAAAGATACAGCCTGAAGTTCCAAGGCCCAAATGTTCCTCGCTTCCTTACTGTATCCACACCTTGGCTACTCCAAGCCGCTGATCCCCCTCATGCACTTCCAAGAGATATATCCCTGGCGCAAGATGCCCAACATCCAGCGTCACCTGATCTTCCATGAGATCGACCCAGACCTCTGCCAACTGTCCATTCATCTGAAACAGCCAACATTCTCTTGCTTGCTGAGGTGTTCTGCCCACTTCTACATGGCGCACAGCTCAAGGTTGCGGCAAAACCGTTCGGGCCGTCTGTTACTCGTACACTGCTCCCACCACTGCATACTCGCCCTGATGGTCTCCCTCGCTTCGATGCCGTCCTGCAGCAGGTGGTACTCCTCCGGTTGGTCCTTCCAGTCTTCGAGCTCTAGTGCAGTCACCGCCAAGTAGCCCTCGAGAAGCAGCTGCAGCAACGCTGCCACCCTTTGGGAGGAGAAGACAAGGCATGCCGCAACAAGACAAGAGTGTCGCAGTCCCGCTCACATTTAGGGGTGACTCGCGATTTCCAACAGATGTCGGAATAACAAGTACCATTCGGGGTGCGATAAGGGAGCAACCATTTCGACACTTGCCGGCTGAACGTGTCGGGTTCGCGAAAAACAAGACGGAAAAACCATGGGTGAGCCAAACATGAAGCTTCGGGAATATCGACCAAACTAAGCAAGGACAGTGGCTCGACAACCGATGACGAGCTCGGATCAGCAACCCCCAATACCAGACCAAACATTCGCGGGGTATCTCGCTATGAGAGAGA
>JBCCCJ010000800.1:0-3762 GCA_039033615.1 Bacteroidota bacterium | reverse complement strand
TGGTCTTTTGCTTGCGACCTTTGGGACCGATGAGGCTGGTGATGGAAACAGGGCGATAGTTCAGAAATTCTTCCGCCAGAGCATCCATATTGTGGGTACCTCCTGGATTGATCACATAGTGTGCCAGCATGGTATCAAACATGGGGCCAGCCACCTCGACCGCATAGTTTTTGAACACCAGAAGGTCGTATTTGAGGTTCTGCCCGATTTTGAGGATCTCGGGATCGGTGAGGACCCCTTCGAATTCTTTCAGAATGGCTGTGATTTCTTCCTTACTCTGCTCGGGGGGGAAATACAGGAAAAATCCTTCCCCAGTCTTGGTGGAAAAAGAAGCCCCTACAATTTCGGCCAGCAGGGGATCTAGTCCCGTAGTCTCCGTATCGAAGCACAGTACCTTGGCCGCTTGAATCTGAGCGATCAATTGTTGGCGGGCCTCTGCTCCATCCAGCAAATGATAGCTTTGCTGCCCGTCTTCGATGGTTTTGATGGCCTCTTGGGTAGGCAACTCAAATTGAGCGCCCTCTCCGGTCTCGTTCCCAAAGAGGTCTTTTTGTTGCTCTGGCCGCATCGGATTGAAGCGGGAGTTGAGGATGCGTTGGGCGGTCTTCTTGAACTCAAACTCCTGGAGCAAAGGCGTCAAGGTTTCTAGGTCGCAATGCCCCAAAGCCAAAGCTTCTATGGACCACTCAATGGGAACATCTAATTTGATGGTTGCCAATTCCTTGGACATCAGCCCTTGCGCTGAATGCTCCTTTACGGTCTTCTGGATGCTCTTTTTGGTGATGTTGTCGGCGTTGGCGATGATGTTTTCCACCGAGCCATATTCCTTCAACAGAGAAACAGCCGTCTTGTCGCCAATTTTGGGGATGCCGGGGATGTTGTCTACCGCATCGCCTTTGAGTCCCAGAAAGTCAATGATCTGACTAGGCGGCAACCCAAACTTAGCTTCCACCTCTTCTTTCCCCATGACGTCAAATCCTCCCCCTCGAAAGGCGGGTTTGTATAAGAAGACATTATCCTTCACTAGCTGGGCATAGTCCTTATCTGGGGTGACCATGTACACCTCGAACTGCGTTTCATCAATGGCAGCACTGATGGTACCAATGATATCATCCGCTTCGTAGCCATCCAATTTCAGAGCGGGCACATCCAGAGCCTTTAGCAGTTGGTAGGCATAGGGGATCGCTGTGGCCAAGGCTTCAGGCATGGCCTCACGCTGCGCTTTGTAGGGCTCATAGGCGATGTGCCGGAAAGTAGGAGCACTGGTATCAAAGGCTACCGCCAAATGGCTCGGATTTTCCTTGTTGATGATCTCCAGCAAGGTATTGGTGAACCCAAAAATGGCCGAGGTATCCAGGCCTTTGGAAGTGATGCGAGGGTTTTTGATGAAGGCAAAATGTGCGCGATAGAGGAGGGCCATCGCGTCCAGGAGGAAGACTTTCTGTTTGGCCATGAGGGTGTTCGGTTTAGAAGAAGCAAGTTCGTCAATCACCAGAACTTTCCCTAATGAGCCCCTGCTCTTTCCTGGCCGATTATCGCTCCAGCCAATTCCGCCAAACTTCCATTGCAGGTCGTTCGCCTCCGCCTTCATCCAAAAGGCCCGTATCTCGCCATATCTGTCCCAAATCCTTGACTTCTTCTGGAAAAGTGGCCCATAAGGCATCAAAATCCCGATGCGCCCACCAGATCACAAACTGATACTCGTGGCGTTGGGCATTGTCCAGCAGAGTAGCCAGATAGGCCTGTTGCTCACAGATGTCGCTAGCTATGTCCACGTTCAGGTCAGGAATCCGCAGGTTTTCTGCCAGGTGGCTGGTTTCGACAAATGCAATGGGAAGCTCGGTTTGCTGGTGCAGGAAATCAAAGGCTCGCTGAAAATCTTCCTGATCGTGTAGGCCTTTGAAATAGGGATAAAAACTTACTGCCAGGAAATCCTGTTCCTGAAGGTGAGCCTGCATGTCTGCGAGGTATTCGGCCTCGTCTTCCACCTCTGGCGCCAACCAATTGTGCAGCGTGAAAGATTCCGCCATGGGCAGCTCAGGGTAGCTTTGCTTAAGGCGAGAGCGGACCGCTTGAATCAGATTTTGATATTCTGGCCAACGATCTGGGTTGTTGATGCGTAGCTCATTGGCTTCGATGGACAAGACGAGATCATCTGGTTGGAATTGCTCAATCAAATGACTCAGATGCAGGAAGTAGGCTTTCTCGATATGGGGATCATCCATTCGATCATAAGCTGGGGGCTGGCCATCCATGTCTTCCAGTAAATCGCTCCGACCCATATTCAGGACGCTGACCGATAAGAGCAGTCGGTGGGTAGGGAGGCGGCGATTCACTTTGCCCTGGATTTCATCGGTGAAGGCATCAGGTAATTCCTCCCCCGTGATCCAGGCCTGCCAGGGAATCCGATGATCGAGGTGCTCGGCATAGATGTCGGCCTCCTGATCCAGAAACGCATAGGTGTCCCGTTGATCGGCAAGTTCTGGCCCGAATTGCCAGGTGGTGAAACCCATGGAGAAGGATCGGCCAACTTCGGGGGAGGCCCCTACTACCGCTGGGCATTCACTTGGCTGGATCTGGGGAGAGGATTGACACGAGAAGAGAATAAGGAGCAGAAGCAAGGAAATCGAATGGAGGGAAGGGATTTGATTCATGGGAAGGGTGATGGCAACCATTCCTTAGACGCTGACAAGAGCCAAGGTGCTGGGCTACAACAAAGATCCCCCACCGAGAATGGCAGGGGATGCTGATATAGGTTCGTCAAAATGAGTCTTAACTTAGCGACGGTAGCGCTCTGGTTCTTCGCCACCGGCTTGTACGGCCTTCCAACTCCAGCGATCTCGTTTCTGGTCATATTCCAGTACGGCCATTCCAGAGAGAAACTGTCCACCAATTAGGAGATTGGCTTCTACCAAATGAGGCGGAACAAAGATTTCCCGGTCGACAAAGCCGAAGGTTTGCCCTGGACGCATAGAGAAGCGGCCAGAGAAATATCGGATGATCCCAGGATCGGGGCGTTCTTCAGAAGGGCGACAAGTAAGTACTCCGTAGTAGTTGCTGCCGTCCTTGCTAATTTTTTCTTCCAGGCGCACGGCGATAAAATCACCAGGAGCCATTTTGATGCCGAATTGAGCCAGGGTTCCATTACCAGAAATCTGCTGGTTGACCCGGAACCAGGCCCGCTTTTTCCGCATATCGACGTGAGTCACTACCCCGACATGCTCTGGAATGCTGGAATACAGAATCTCCTGAGCGATGGGGAGAAAATGGCGATACATCCCCCGGTTGTGGTAGCGACCTTCAGTTTTCTGAAACCACTCCTCGTCCTGTACCCTTTCGAGGGCTGGAGGAATGGGTACCTGAGCTTGCCGATATGCGCGGAGTGCTTCGTGCAATTCCGTCTTGGCTTCAACAAAATGCTCTTCCTTGGCCATCAGGAGTCCCAGACGAATTCTGGTCTGAGCAATCAATTCTGGCTTGGCTCGGCCACTGAGAATCATTGCATAGCAGGCTTTGGCGTGATCCTTCTTGCCCTGATGCTCATAAGATTTTCCCAATAAATGCCAAGCTGGCATGTCGTGGCTGCGTTGTTTGACTTGGTTGATGAGGCCGTTTTCCAACTCCTCGTATTCGCCCAGTCCGAGAAGGAGGTGGGGACGATAATAGCGGGCGAAGTTATAGTCGGGCCGCGCAATGGTCAGGCGTTCATAGCGCGGAAAAAATTCCTTGATGGCTTCTCTTGCGGCTACTGGATCTTCATCA